>NZ_DBIC01000021.1:0-2305 GCF_002296545.1 Herbaspirillum sp. UBA812
TGGCCGACCACGCGCATCCTCGGGCTGCTGTCCATCGCCCCGCCCTTCGGCAGCGCCAGCGTGCCCATGCTGGTCAAGATCCTGCTGGGTATCGCCATCGGCGCGGTGCTGGCACCGGATGTGCCGATTCCGCCGGCCATCGATCCGATGTCGATGACCGGGCTGCTGATCCTGCTGCAGCAATTGCTGATCGGCCTGTCCATGGGCTTTGCCATGCGCGTGGTGTTCGCCGCCGTGGAAGCGGCGGGTGAACTGACCAGCTCCACCATGGGCCTGTCCTTCGCGGCCTTCTTCGATCCCCAGACGCAGGGCCGTACGGCCGTCATCAGCCAGGTGTTCTCGCTGCTGGCCACCATGGTGTTCATCAACCTGAACGGCCACCTGCTGCTGTTGCAGGTGATGGCAGAGAGCTTCCACACCCTGCCCATCACGGGCGTGCCGATCACCACCGAGGGCTTCCATCAGCTCGGCCTGTGGGGGGCCAAGGTCTTCAGCATGGGACTGCAGTTGTCGCTGCCGCTGCTGATCGCACTGCTCATCACCAACTTCGCCCTGGGCATCCTCACCCGCGCCGCGCCGCAGCTGAATCTCTTCGGGATCGGGTTTTCGATTACCATGCTGGCGGGATTCATCCTGATCGCCTTCGCCCTGCCCTACATGCTCACCCCGCTGCAGCGCTTCCTGTCCGATGGCGTCGAGATGGTCCGCCTGCTGGGCAGCGTGCCGCCGGTCAATGCGCTGCCCAAACCGTAAGCGGCAAGCTTTGCTTGCACAACATTTACGTCTGCTGACACACGCACGGCAGCGACGGCCTCACAATGACGCCTTTGCCTGCGGCACCGCTGTGCGTCCGGCCGACCCTGTGGCCGCCCCTCATTTTCTCGCATGAATATCGCCTACTTCCGCCGCCCCAAGATCCTGCTCCTGAGTCTCGCCGCCCTGCTGGCCGGGGGCTACCTTGTGCATCGCGCACTCACTCCGCCAGCGCCGCCCAGCTACCTGACCGCCACCGCGTCCGTGGCCGATATCCAGGACGTGGTCCTGGCCAGCGGCACCGTCAAGGCCTACAAGCAGGTCAGCGTGGGCGCGCAGGTGTCGGGCCAGATCAAATCGCTCAAGGTGGCGCTGGGCGAGCGCGTCAAGAAGGGCCAGCTGGTGGCCGAGATCGATTCCCTGACCCAGGCCAATGCCCTGGCCAGCGCCGAATATTCGCTGCAGAACCTGCAGGCCCAGCTGCGCGCCAAGGAAGCCACGCTGAAACAGGCGCAACTGGCCTATGCGCGCCAGCAGATGATGCTGGCCGGCGACGCCAGCTCGCGCGAGAACTTCGAGACGGCCGAAGCCACCCTCAACTCCACCCGTGCCGACATCGCCGCCCTGCAGGCGCAGATCAAGGACGGTGCCATCAAGGTTGACACCGCCCGCCTGAACCTGGGCTACACCCGCATCACCGCCCCCATCGATGGCGAAGTGGTCGCCATCGTGGCCCAGGAAGGCCAGACCGTGAACGCCAACCAGTCCACCCCGACCATCATCAAGGTGGCACGCATGGATACGGTCACCATCAAGGCGCAGATCTCGGAAGCCGACGTGGTACGCGTCAAGCCCGGCCTGCCGGTGTACTTCACCATCCTCGGCGACCCCGAGCATCGCTACCGCACCACCCTGCGCGCCATCGAACCGGCACCGGACTCGATCCTGCAGGATGACACCACCACCAGCACCACCAGCACTACCACCAGCAGTTCCAGCTCGACGGCGATCTACTACAACGGCCTGCTGGACCTGCCCAATCCCGATGGCAAGCTGCGCATCTCGATGACCACCCAGGTCAACATCGTGCTCTCCGAGGCCAAGGACGCGCTGGTAGTGCCCTCCACGGCGCTGGGTGCGAAGGATGCTCAGGGCCGCTACACCGTGCGCGTACTGGATGCGCAAGGCCTGGCCCAGGAGCGCCAGGTGCGCACCGGCATCAATACCAATGCCCAGGTGCAGATCATCGAAGGACTGAAGGCCGGCGAGCGCGTCGTCACCGGCACCGCCGTACCGGGCACGGCGGACAGCAGCAGCGAACATCGCGGTCCGCCGCCGGGCATGTAAGGTGGCCATGACGACGCCATTGCTGCAACTGCGCGCACTGCGCCGCGACTTCCCGGCCGGGGATGACACCATCACCGTGCTCAACGACGTCAACCTCGACATCGCCGCCGGAGAAATGGTCGCCATCGTCGGGGCCTCCGGTTCGGGCAAGTCGACGCTGATGAACATCCTTGGCTGCCTCGACCGGCCCACCAGTGGCACCTAC
>NZ_DBIC01000021.1:2571-2755 GCF_002296545.1 Herbaspirillum sp. UBA812
ATGAACATCCTTGGCTGCCTCGACAAGCCCAGCGCCGGCAGCTACCTGGTCGCCGGACGCGAGACCGGCAAGCTGGCCCCGGACGAACTGGCACAGCTGCGGCGCGAGCATTTCGGTTTCATCTTCCAGCGCTATCACCTGCTGTCGGACCTGGACGCCACCGCCAACGTGGAAGTGCCCGCCG
>NZ_DBIC01000159.1:0-4070 GCF_002296545.1 Herbaspirillum sp. UBA812
CACTTCATCATCTATTCGCGCAGCTACTGCCACCTGTGCGAAGACCTGCGTGACGCCTTGCGCCAGGCACTGGGCGAGATCCCGGCCGTGATCGAGATGGTCGATGTGGATGCCGATGAGGCGCTGGTGGCGCGTTACGATGAGCTGGTGCCGGTGCTGATGGGGCAGGGCAGTAATGGTCAGTGGCAGGAGTTGTGCCATTACCATCTGGACAAGGCGCGCCTGCAGGCATTTGTTGCTGAAATGAAATAAGTTGTGTTGTCGCAGCCAAGTCCGGCTGCACGGCCTGGCACCGGAAAGTCGGGCTTGTCCCTGTGAATTCCGGTAAAATGCCGGGTCGAATAAGCTGTTGCAAAGGCGCTCGGCTGGGCAAAGCCCGCTACAGAGCGCCTTTTTTCATCGTTTCCAGTCTGTTAATGAACAATATCCGTAATTTCTCGATCATCGCCCACATCGATCACGGCAAGTCCACGCTCGCCGACCGCATCATCCAGTTGTGCGGGGGCTTGTCCAACCGCGAGATGGAAGCCCAGGTGCTGGATTCGATGGATATCGAGCGCGAGCGCGGCATCACCATCAAGGCCCAGACCGCAGCCCTGGCCTACAAGGCCAAGGACGGCCAGATCTACAACCTCAACCTGATCGACACCCCGGGTCACGTCGACTTCAGCTATGAAGTCTCGCGCTCGCTGTCGGCCTGCGAAGGCGCGCTGCTGGTGGTCGACGCCTCCCAAGGCGTGGAAGCGCAGACCGTGGCCAACTGCTACACCGCCCTGGACCTGGGCGTGGAAGTGGTGCCGGTCTTGAACAAGATCGACCTGCCCTCCGCTGATCCCGACAACGCCAAGAGCGAGATCGAAGACGTGATCGGCATCGACGCCTCCGACGCCACTCCCTGCTCGGCCAAGACCGGCCTGGGCGTGGAAGACGTACTCGAAGCCATCGTGGCCAAGGTGCCGGCCCCCAAGGGTGACCCGGATGCACCGCTGCAGGCGCTGATCATCGATTCCTGGTTCGACAACTACGTCGGCGTGGTCATGCTGGTGCGCATCGTCAATGGCACCTTGCGTCCCAAGGACAAGATCCTGCTGATGGCCACCGAGACCCAGTACCTCACCGAAAGCATCGGCGTGTTCACGCCCAAGTCGCAATCGCGTGAATCCTTGTCGGCAGGGCAGGTCGGTTTCGTCATCGCCGGCATCAAGGAACTGAAGTCCGCGCGCGTGGGTGACACCATCACCCTGGCCGGCAAGCCTGCCCCGGCGCCGCTGCCCGGCTTCAAGGAAGTGCAGCCGCAGGTGTTTGCGGGCCTGTTCCCGGTGGAAGCCAACCAGTACGACGCCCTGCGCGACTCGCTGGAAAAATTGAAGCTCAACGACGCCGCCCTGATGTATGAGCCGGAAGTTTCGCAGGCGCTGGGCTTCGGCTTCCGCTGCGGCTTCCTGGGCCTGCTGCACATGGAAATCGTGCAGGAACGCCTGGAGCGCGAGTTCGACATGGACCTCATCACCACCGCGCCGACGGTGGTGTACGAAGTGCAGCAGCGCGACGGCACCATGCTGATGGTTGACAACCCGTCGAAGATGCCGGAAGTCTCCAAGATCGAGGAAATCCGCGAACCCATCGTCACCGTCAACCTGTACATGCCGCAGGAGTACGTAGGCTCGGTCATCACCCTGTGCACGCAGAAGCGCGGCATCCAGATGAACATGAGCTATCACGGCAAGCAGGTGCAGCTGACCTATGAAATGCCGATGGCCGAAATCGTGCTGGACTTCTTCGATCGCCTCAAGTCTACCTCGCGCGGCTATGCCTCCATGGACTACGAGTTCAAGGAATACCGTGCGGCAGACGTGGTCAAGGTCGACATGCTGATCAACAGCGAAAAGGTCGATGCGCTGGCCATCATCGTGCACCGTGCCGCAGCCCAGATCCGCGGTCGCCAGGTGGCGGCCAAGATGCGCGAACTGATCCCGCGCCAGATGTTCGACGTGGCGATCCAGGCGGCCATTGGTGCGACCATCATCTCGCGCGAAAACGTCAAGGCCATGCGCAAGAACGTGCTGGCCAAGTGCTACGGCGGCGACATCTCGCGCAAGCGCAAGCTGCTCGAAAAGCAGAAGGCCGGCAAGAAACGCATGAAGCAGGTGGGCTCGGTCGAAATTCCGCAGGAAGCATTCCTGGCAATCTTACAAGTGGACGATAAATAACATGCAGGCTTTGTTGGGCAACTTCGCACTCATTCTGTTCGTGCTGATGCTGGTGACCGGCGTGATCTGGTTCGCCGACACCTTCTTCCTCTCCAAGCAGCGCCGCGCCCGCGCCGACGCCGCCCTGGCCGAGTTCGACGCCGCTGTCGCGCGCGACCAGGCGCAAGGCGTCAAGCGTGACGGTACCGTCGCCACCGCCCGTGCCGACCTGCAGGCGCGCCACCTGAAGCAGCCGGCCTGGATCGAATATTCCGGCAGCTTCTTCCCGGTAATCGCGCTGGTGTTCTGCCTGCGCTCCTTCCTGTATGAACCGTTCAAGATTCCGTCCAGCTCGATGGTGCCGACGCTGCTGGTGGGCGACCTGATCCTGGTGAACAAATTCACCTACGGTATCCGCCTGCCCATCATCAACAAGAAGATCATCGAAGTGAACCAGCCGCAGCGCGGCGACGTCATGGTTTTCAAGTACCCGAAGGACATGTCGGTGGACTACATCAAGCGCGTGGTGGGCGTGCCTGGTGATAAAATAGTCTATAAAAACAAGCGCTTAACGGTTAATGGTGAACAAATTTCTTACAAAGCGCTGCCGGATTATCTGGACGACGAAAATCTGACGTACTATAAGCAATGGCAGGAAAACCTGACCGGCGTGGAGCACAAGATTCTCACTGATGAGCGTGCTCCCAACTTCGTGCCCAATCCCGATGCCTTCCCGCATCATGAGCTGTGCACCTACAACGCCGAAGGTTTCGCCTGCACGGTGCCGCCGGGTGAATATTTCATGATGGGCGACAACCGGGACAACAGCCTCGACAGTCGCTACTGGGGCTTCGTGCCGGACCAGAACATCGTCGGCAAGGCCTTCTTTGTCTGGATGAACCTGGGCGATATCAAGCGGATCGGCAGCTTCCACTAAGAGCGCGCCGCATCCTGGTCCAGCAGCTTGCGCAGTTTCTGCAGTTTCCAATTGGCAACTTTGCATTGTGGAGGCAGACCCGGAGCAGTTTTCAGCTTTGCTTTGAACCGATCCCGCTGACTGGTCAGGCTGGTAATCCCCGATCCACGCGCCACTGCGCGTATCGGGGCGGCAGACTGAATGACGGATGAAAAAATGGATCCTCAACTCTTGCAACAACGGCTAGGCCACCCATTCAAGGATGCTTCGCTCCTGCAGCAGGCCTTGACCCACCGTAGCCATAGCGCCTTGCATAACGAGCGGCTGGAATTCCTCGGCGATTCGGTGCTGAACTGCGTGGTGGCCTCGCTGCTCTTCGAACGCTACGACAAGATCGACGAAGGCGACCTCTCGCGCCTGCGCGCCAACCTGGTCAAGCAGCAATCCCTTTATGAAATCGCCCAGCGGCTGGAGCTCTCGCAGTTCCTGCGCCTGGGTGAGGGCGAACTCAAATCCGGCGGCTTCCGCCGTCCCTCGATTCTGGCCGATACACTGGAGGCGCTCTTTGGCGCGATCTTCCTCGATTCCGGTTTCGAGGCGGCGCGTGCGGTGATCCGCTCGCTCTACGTCCCGGTACTGGAACACGTCGATCCCAAGACCCTGGGCAAGGATGCCAAGACCCTGCTGCAGGAGTTTTTGCAGGGCAAGAAGATCCCGCTGCCGCAGTACAACGTCATCGCCACCCATGGTGCGGCCCACAGCCAGGAATTCGAGATCGAATGCCTGGTGCCCAAGCTGGACATCCAGGTCTTCGGCACCGGCGGCAGCCGCCGCGCCGGCGAACAGGCCGCCGCCAAGCTGGCCCTGGAAGCGGTGCAGCTGGCACTGGCCAAGACCCCGTCTGCCGGCCGCAAGCCGCGTGCCCGCACCACCCAGCTGAAACTGGCCGGCATCGCCACCATCCA
>NZ_DBIC01000046.1:0-2948 GCF_002296545.1 Herbaspirillum sp. UBA812
CCGGCGCGAGACGTGGATCTGTTCGATGGCGGTGGCACTGCGGCCGATGTCGTCCCAGGCAGCCAGTTCATCGAGGATCTGGCGGCTGCCGTAGGAAAGGGCAATGGTGCGCGGGTCAGCGGCGGCTTGTTCAGGAGACTTCATGTCCACCAGCGCGATGCGTGCGGCGGACAACTGGCGGCGCGCCAAGAGGCCGGCCACGCTCTGGCCGACCGGGCCACCGCCGCAGATGATGAGGTCGAAATCGACGGATTCCATGATGCCGGGAAATGCCTTCTGCAGAAGATTCAGGAAGGCCTCATTGTAGCGGAGCCGCGCCGGCCGGGCTTGATCCGGCGCATGCGCGGCCTTGGGGGAGACGGGCGCTTAAGCCTGGCGCATCAGCGCTTCAATGTCATCGACCTTGGTGGGCACGCCCGTGGTCAGCAATTCGCAGCCGGAGGGGGTGACGTGCGCATCATCCTCGATGCGGATGCCGATGTTCCAGAACTGCTCCGGCACGCCCTCGCCCGGACGCACGTAGATGCCCGGTTCGATGGTCAGCACCATGCCGGGCTGCAGCGTGCGCCACGGCTTGCTGCCATCGGCGGTGGCGGGGTCGCGGTAGTCGCCCACGTCATGCACATCCATGCCCAGCCAGTGGCCGGTGCGATGCATGTAGAACTGGCGATAGTCACCTTTTTCGATCACGTCTTCCAGCGAGCCGACCTTGGATTTGTCCAGCAGGCCCGTGTCGAGCATGCCCTGCGCCAGCACGCGCACGGCGGCGTCATGGCCATCCATGAAACGCTTGCCCGGTGCGGTCTCCGCGATGGCGGCAGATTGCGCGGCCAGCACGATCTCGTAGAGCGCCTTCTGCGGGCCGCTGAACTTGCCATTGGCCGGGAAGGTGCGGGTGATGTCGGCGGCGTAGCTGTCCAGTTCGCAGCCGGCGTCGATCAGGACCAGGTCGCCGTCCTTGATTTCGGCGTCGCCCGCGCGATAGTGCAGCACGCAGCTGTTGCCACCGGTGGCGACGATGGAGCCATAGGCCGGATACTGCGAACCGTTGCGGCGGAATTCGTGCAGCAGTTCGGCTTCCAGGTGATATTCACGCAGGCCGGGACGGCAGATGCGCATGGCGCGGCAATGTGCTTCGGCGGAAATGATGCCGGCGCGCTTCATCACGTCGATCTCGTAGGCGTCCTTGAAGAGGCGCATGTCATCGAGCAGCACGCTCACATCGACCACCGCGCCGGGCGCGGACACGCCACTGCGGGCCAGTGCGCGCACGCCCTGCAGCCAGCGCTGCAGCTGGGCATCGCGCTGGTTGTCCTGGCCCAGCGCGTAATAGACGGCGCGGGCGTCGGAGAGCAGGGCGGGCATGTTCTTGTCCAGTTCCTCGATGGGGTGGGCTGCATCGAGCGCGAAGAGCTGCTGCGCGGCCTGCGGGCCGTGGCGGTAGCCGTCCCAGATCTCGCGTTCCAGGTTCTTGTCGCGGCAGAACAGGATGCTGCGGTTTTCCTTGCCGGCCACCAGTACGAGTACCGCTTCGGGTTCGGTGAAGCCGGTCAGGTAGTAGAAGTAGCTGTCGTGGCGATACGGATAATCGGCATCGCGATTGCGCATCACCTCGGGTGCGGTCGGGATGATGGCCACGCCGCCCCCGGCTTGTTGCAGGCTGGCCAGCAGGCGTGCGCGGCGGGCGGCGAAGGGGGTGGCGTCGAAGCTCATGGTCGGGTTCCTTGCGGTGGCAGGTTCAGTGCTTCCAGTTGATCGATGGTGCCTACGTTGTGCCAGTCGCCGCGATACACATCGCCGCCGATGCGGCCCTGGTCGGCGTACTGGCGCAGCAGCGGCCCCAGCTTGGCGTGGCTGCCGGGTGCGATGCCATCGAACATCTCGGGGCGGTACACGCCGATGTTGGCAAAGGTCAGCTTGGGCTGGCCCTCGTTGGCGATGGCGAAGTTGCTCAATGCGAAATCACCCTCGGGATGGAAGGGCGGATTCTTGACCAGGTACAGCCAGGCCAGGTCACGCTTGTCATGCGGCAGCGGATTGCCCCACGGGTCCTCGTCTTCCAGCACGGTCAGCAGTTCGCTGTAGTCGAAGTGCGGGCACCAGATGTCGCCGGAGACCGCTATGAAAGCTTCTTCACCCAGCAGGTGGCGGGCCTGGGCGATACCGCCTGCCGTTTCCAGCGCGGTCGTTTCGGGTGAATAAAAGAGCTTTGCGCCATAACGGCTGCCGTCACCGAGGGTGTCTTCGATCATCTGGCCCAGGTGGGCGTGATTGATGACGATCTCGGTGATGCCGGCGCGTACCAGCGAGAGGATCTGCCAGACGATCAGCGGGCGGCCACGTACTTTCAGCAGCGGCTTGGGGCAGGTATCGGTCAGCGGACGCATGCGCTCGCCGCGGCCGGCTGCGAAGATCATGGCTTTCATGCAGGGCGCCTCAGAAGGTGTAGCCGAACTTGGGCGCGTGTTCCTGTTCGAGCTTCTCGATCAGGCGCACCAGCGGCGTGAAGGCCACGTAGCGGCGCGCGGTCTTGAGGGTGTATTCCATCACCAGCGGGATGTCCTTCAGGTAGCCATCCTTGCCGTCGCGATGCCACAGGCGCGCGAAGATGCCCAGCACCTTCAGGTGGCGCTGCAGGCCCATCCATTCGAAGTCGCGGTAGAAGGTATCGATGTCGGGCGTGACCGGCAGGCCGGCGCGGCGCGCCTTTTCCCAGTAGCGGATGGCCCAGTCCAGCACCATTTCCTCATCCCACTGGATGTAGGCGTCGCGCAGCAGCGAGACCAGGTCGTAGGTGATGGGACCGTAGACCGCATCCTGGAAGTCCAGGATGCCCGGGTTGCCCTTGGGCAGCACCATCAGGTTGCGCGAGTGGTAGTCGCTGTGCACGTAGACCTGGGGCTGCGCCAGGTTGTTGGCCAGGATAGCGTCGAAGGTCTTGTCCAGCA
>NZ_DBIC01000392.1:0-15831 GCF_002296545.1 Herbaspirillum sp. UBA812
CGCCGGGGTCAGCAGGTATTCCAGCAGCTTCTGCGCCAGTTCCGGCTCGCTGTTGCCCTTGATCGGGCAGGCGCCGGTCATGAGCAGCACGCCGCCTTCCTTGGGGGTGGCGAATTCAGCGGGGATGCCCTTGTCCTTCAGGTTGGCGATGCCGGTCACGGTCAGCGGGAAGATGGCCGCTTCATTGGTCTGCACCATCTCGGAAATCTTGGCCGAACTGGAGAGATATTCGACCACGTTGGGGCCGACGGTGCTGCCCCACTTCTTGAAGCCGGGGTCGACGTTCTTGTCGGTACCGCCCACCAGGCGGTTGAACATCATGAAGCCATACAGGCCGAAGGTGCTGGCCGAGATCGACTGGAACACCACCTTCTGCTTGTACTTGGGATCAGCGAAATCCATCCACGAGGTCGGTGCCGGCCAGCCCTTCTCGGCGAACAGCTTCTTGTTGTAGCCGATGCCGAGCACGCCCATCTCGATGGCCACGGCCTGGTCATTGGCCAGGCGCGCGAAGGGATAGACATCCTTGAGCACGGCGGCGTCCTTGACCTTTTCGCACAGGCTCATGTTGATGGCGCGGTACATGATGCCGTCATCGAGGAAGGCCACGTGCATCTGCGGCTTGTCGCGCTGGGCCTGCATCTTGGCGATGATGTCGGAGGAGGTGCCGGGCACCACCACCACCTTGACGTTGTTGGCCTTCTCGAAGTCGGGGAAGATCGAGGCGGTGTAGTTTTTCTCCATCGTGCCGCCGTTCATGCCGACGTAAATGGTCTTGGTCTGCGCCTGCGCGCCAGTGGCGATCAGGGTCGCAGCGATTGCACAGGTCACTGCCAGGGTCTTCATCTTCATTACTGCACTCCTTGCCGGTTTGCCGTTGTGGATCCCGCTTGCGCGGGTGTGGGTCGTGGGATGCCATGCCGGATTCCCAGGTGGAGCAGGAATCCGGCAGCGGTGCTGCATTTTTGCTTGGGGTACTGCGGTTGGACGTGGCCGTCGCTCAGTCGATATCGAACTTCACGCCCTGCGCCAGCGGCAGGGTCTTGCTGTAGTTGATGGTGTTGGTGGCGCGGCGCATGTAGTTCTTCCAGGCGTCCGAACCGGATTCGCGGCCCCCGCCGGTTTCCTTTTCGCCGCCGAAGGCACCGCCGATTTCGGCCCCGCTGGTGCCGATGTTGACGTTGGCCAGGCCGCAGTCGCTGCCCACGGCCGAGACGAACAGCTCGGCTTCGCGCATGTCATTGGTGAAGATGGCCGATGACAAGCCTTGCGGTACGGCGTTGTTCATGGCGATGGCATCGCCCAGTTCATCGTACTTGACGATGTAGAGGATGGGCGCAAAGGTCTCGTGATGCATGATCGCGGTCTGGCCGGGCATGGTGACCAGTGCCGGGCGCACGTACCAGGACTGCTGGCCCATCACGTCCACCCGTTCGCCGCCGGTGACTTCACCGCCCTGCGCACGCGCTTGCTTGAGTGCCGCCTGCATGGCATCGAAAGCAGCCTGGTCGATCAGCGGGCCGACCAGGGTATCGCCCTGCAGCGGATCGCCGACCTTCACGCTGGCGTAGATTCGCTTGATTTGCGCCACTACCTGGTCATGAATGCTGCTGTGGACGAACAGGCGGCGCAGGCTGGTGCAGCGCTGGCCGGCCGTGCCCACCGCCGAGAAGGTGATGGCGCGCAGGGCCAGGTTCAGGTCGGCCGAAGGCGCGACGATCATGGCATTGTTGCCGCCCAGTTCCAGCAGGCTGCGGCCCAGGCGTTCGGCCACCACGGTGGCGACCTTGCGGCCCATGCGCACGCTGCCGGTGGCGCTCACCAGCGGCACGGTGGCCGAACGGGAGAGGGTCTCGCCCAGGTCGGCACCGCCGATCAGCAGGCCGCACAGTTGCGCCGGCACCAGGTTCGGGCGCTGTGCCGAGAAGCGCGCCACGGCCTTGGCGAACAGGGCTTGCACGGCCAGTGCCGTGACCGGTGTTTTTTCGGAAGGCTTCCACACCACGGCATTGCCGCACACCAGGGCCAGTGCGGCGTTCCAGGCCCACACGGCGACCGGGAAGTTGAAGGCGGTGATCACGCCGACCACGCCCAGCGGATGCCAGGTTTCCATCATGCGATGGCCGGGACGCTCGGAAGCGATGGTCAGGCCGTGCAACTGGCGCGACAGGCCCACGGCGAAGTCGCAGATATCGATCATTTCCTGCACCTCGCCCAAACCTTCGGAGAGGATCTTGCCGGCTTCCTGGGTGACCAGGGCACCGAGTTCGTCGCGATGCTCGCGCAGCACTTCACCCAGCACGCGCACCAGTTCGCCGCGCACCGGCGCCGGCACTTCGCGCCAGGCCAGGAAAGCCTGTTGCGCGCCGGCGATGGCCGCTTCGGCGTCGGCCGGCGTCTGCGCCTTGAGTTGCGCGATGACCTCGCCATCACGCGGCGAACGGATCACCAGATCGTTGCCGGCGCAGGCCGAGAAGTCGGCACCCAGGGTGGAGAAGATGCGTGGAGAAGACATGGGGTTCCCTTGAAAAGTGGAGTGGGATGGGTCTGGAACGATGGAGTATAAGGACAGCCGCCCTACTTCTTAAAACCAAAAAATTTCACCACATCATGAGTTTTTGGAATGCACTGGCCTGGCGCGCGAGAATGCGCGAGGATGGGCGAGGATGGTGCAGCGCATCGCTTCATATCGGCCGCAAGCCCCCGTACCGTGGCGCTTCCAGCCACGGTGCCGGGGCCGCGCCGGTGGCGGCTCGCGGGCCCCTCTTGGCATGACACGAGATGCATCTGCACGCAAGAGAAAAATGCGCGGCCATGAGTTTTAGTCAGCCTGGGAAATCGCTGCACCGAATCGATGCAGCGCGTTGGAAGACCTCAGCCGCCCTGCGCTTCGCTCAGGATCCACTCGCGGAACTTGAGGATGGCCGCCTTGCCGGCGTTCTTTTCGGGATAGACGAGGTAATAGGATTGCGGGCTCTTGACCGCCAGCGGGAAGGGCACGTGCAACTGCCCCAGGCTGATCTCGGTCTCGACCATGAACTTGGGCATGAGCGCCACGCCCATGCCGGCGACAGCGGCCTGGATGACCATGGCCAGTTGCTCGAAGCGCGGGCCCGACAAGGCATTGGGACAATCCACCCCGACATGGCGGAACCAGTCCTGCCAGGCCTGCGGGCGCGTGGTGTGCTGGAGCAGCGTGACGTTGGCCAGATCCCCTACCGAGCCCAGGCCTTCGGCCAGCGCCTTGCTGCAGACAGGCACCACTTCTTCGCCCATCAGCCGCACCATCACGGTATCGGGCCAGTCGGGTTCGCCGAAGTGGATGGCGGCATCGACCTGGCGCGTATTGAAATCGAAGGGCAGCACTTCCGTGCTCAGGTTCAGCAGCACATCGGGATAGGCGGCAGCGAACTTGGCCAGGCGCGGGATCAGCCACTTCACGCCGAAGGTCGGCAGGATCGCCAGGTTGAGGACGCTGGCCAGGCTGTTGTAGGTCATGACCTGGAAGGTCGCCATCTCGATCTGCTTCAAGATGGTGGAGACCTGGGCCGCATAATCGCGGCCGGCTTCGGTGAGGATCAGGCGGCGGTTGATGCGCTCGAACAGCTTGACGTTGAGGTACTCCTCCAGGATCGCCACCTGGCGGCTCACCGCGCCCTGCGTCATGTGCAATTCATTGGCCGCCTTGGTGAACGACATGTGCCGGGCCGACGTATCGAAGGCGATCAGGCAGGACGTTGACGGGATGAAACGGCGCATGGGACGAAGACCGCTGGCTGAAGGCGGGGCAGAAGGTGAAGGAGCCCGCACTATAGCAAATGGCGTGCCCTCCCCTCCGGCGCGTCGCTGCACGCTGCCCGTCATGTGAAGCGCGTATTGCCCAGCAGGCAGTGCGGATCGAACACGTCTTGCACCCGGCCGGCCAGCGCGCGTTGCTCGGGCTGCGTGTAGCGCTGGTAGTAATGCTGGTTGAAGGGACCGATGCCGTGCTCGGCGCTGAAACTGCCTTGGTAACTTTTTGCAACCAAGTCATACAGCGCAGTGCGCAAGGCCTCGATGCGCTCCGGCGGGAACTGCGGCTGCTGCGCCGGCGGAATGGCCAGGTTGAAATGCACGCCGCCATCGCCCCAGTGGCCGAAGTCGAACACCTCGGCACCGGCGAAGTCCCGTTCCACCAGGGCCAGTGCCTCGGCACGGAAGGCCGGCATGCGCGAACGCGAGACGGAGATGTCGAAGGCCACGATCCTGCCCTCCTGCTTGACGCTGTCGCTGATGGCATGGCGCAGGCGCCACAGGGTCTCGGGCTTGTCGACCACGGCATCGACGATGGCATCGTCGAAGTGGCGTTCCAGCCAGGCCATGAAGAGCTGGTCGAGATCGAAGTGCTCACTGGCCGCCGATGACGAACTCAGTTCCACCAGCAAGGCATAGTCCGGTAATGGATCAAAGGGTGCATTCACCTGCGGCAGGTGGCGCAAGACCGACGCCAGCGCATTGCGCGAGATACCTTCGAAGGCCGTGAGGAAATCGGCGAACTGCACCTGGGCATCCTGCAGCAGGCGCAAACCCGCTTCCAGTGAAGACGGCACGATCAAGGCGGTGGCGCGCTGGCGCGGCAGCGGATGCGCGCGCAGCACCGCTTGCGTGACGATGCCGTAGCTGCCGGCGGTGCCGATGAAGAGCTGCTTCCAGTCGGGGCCGGTATTGTTCTTGTGCAGGCGGTTGCCCATCTCCAGCAGTTCGCCGGGCGGCTGCATCAGCAGCGCCTGCAGGCCCAGCGTGTTGTGGCGCACGTCGCCATAGCGGATCAGGCGCGCGCCGCCGGTGTTGGCGGCCAGCATGCCGCCTACCGAAGGATCGGCACCCAGGTCGATGGGGAAGCACAGCCCGTGCGGGGCCAACGCCTGGTTCAGGTCCGACAGGCGGGTGCCGGCCCAGGCCTGGATCACGCCATCGACCGGATCGATATCGATCACGCCCTTGATGCGCTCCATGCTGAGGATTAGTTGCAGACCTGAACTATCAGGCGAAGCCGCACCGACCAGGCCGGTGTTGGCCCCCTGCGGGATCAGCCGGATATTTTCGGCGGCGCACAGGCGCATGAGCTCGGCGGCTTCGGCCACATTGGCCGGACGCGCCACGCACAGCGCCTGCCCCGCCCCATAGCGCGGGCCGTGCTCGTAGGGCTGGCGCTCGGGTGCGGAGGTGATCAGGCCGGCGTTGCCCAGCAGGTCCTGCAGACGCGCCAGCGTGGCCTCAGCAGACACTGGCCGCCTCGCCGCCGGCTGCGCCCGATGCCACCGCCTCGGTCATCTTGAAGATGCCTTGCGCGTTGCCGCTGTCGAAGGTCAGGTCCAGCTTGCGCTGGCCGGCCTCGTCGGCGAAATAATCGCGCGAGATGAATTCGTAGAAGGAACCCGGCACGGTGACGGCGACCGGCTGGCCATCCTCGCCCTGCAGCTGGTAATCGACCTTGACTGCACGGAAGGCGGTCTGGCGCACGCGGCCATTGCGCGAGACTTCGACCTGGTCCTTGATGGGACGTCCCAGCTGGCGCTGGCGTTCGGCGGTCGCGACCACGTCGGAGACGCGGTCGGTGGCGTGATTGAAGGCATTACCTTCGGTGGAGATCCAGGCCATCTCGGCGGATTCGGCCTTGAGCGTTTCGTATTGCGCCAGGGTCGGCAGGTCGTGATGGCGGGCGAAGCACTTGAGCATGGCGGGCAGCAGGCGCTTGGCTTCGTCCATGCCCAGTTTGCCTTGTGCGGACAGCTTGGCCAGCAGGGCCAGCACCTCATCGGACAGCGGATTGCGCGACGTGGCCAGCACGGCATCCACGGTCTGCTGGAATTGCGGCGAGAACTGTTCCGGATGCAGTTCGCTCACGAAGAACTGGGCGATCTGTTCGGCGTCGTCGATGTGGGTATAGACGCGGCCGGTCATCTTGATGCGCGCCAGCGGGTAGGTACCGGTCTGCTGGTAGCCCAGCGGCAACAGCACGCTGGTGAAGAGGGTTTCGCCATCGGGGAAGCCGCTGTCGCGGCCCAGGCGCACGGTGCGCACGGCGCCGTGGTCGAAGCAGATCTTCATGCCCTCGCGCTCGGCATCGGCCACGTAGTCACGGCCGGTGGCGACCTGTTGCAGCAGGCCTTCGAAGAGCAGCATGTTCAGGGCCTGCGCCAGTTCCAGGCGCGAGACCTCGGACGCCGCGGGGCGCAGGGTCGAGACGGGGACTTCCAGGCGCGCGAACTGGCGCTGCACCAGGGCCTCGTCGCCGTAGTGGGAAAGCAGGAGTTGATGGAGATTGCTGTGCTGCGCGGAGATCGTCATTTGCGTGCCTTTGACCGGGTGACTATGAGATAGCCTCATGGTAAGGGCAGCGCGGGGGGCAAATAAAACGATAAATTCTGGGGCTTCGATGCCTTTTACTCATGCAAGGGCAGGAGCCGGGGGTGGAGCGCACAAGCCGGCTGACGGGCTGGGGCAGCCCATGCGGTTGATATGCCAATGTCGATCACGATGCCGAGCAGATGCTGATCTGTCCATTGACGGTCGTCCCAGAGAGGAAAGGCGGGTGCATCCTGCGCTTGTCGGCATCGCCCTCTTCCCTCTACCGTGTTGCGCCACCGAAAACCCCCTCCGCGGTAACGCAACGCCGGCGCGAGCTTGCAGCCCGCAGTGCCCCCCGACACATGACCGGCAGGGAACGACAGCGGAACTGTATTACAAGCGAAGCGATTTGATTAGCCGTCGTTTTGCGAACGTACTCGTTAATCAAATTGAACAATGCAAACGCCGCCACACTTTACCGCGCAGCCGTTTCCTCGTCCTCGGCTGGATGACGGCGCGCGAAATAATCCTGGATCTGGGCGATGCAGGCCAGGATCTTGGCGGGCACGGCGTCGCGATGGCGGGTGGTGATGAAGGCGCAATAGCCCTCCAGCGACCAGTCAGGCAAGACTTCCACCAGCCGTCCCGACTTAAGATCATCTTGCACCTTACTGCGCAGGAAGCGGCCTACACCATGTCCCTGCACGGCCAGCTGCCGGATCGAGCGGGCGTGGTTGGCGGTGACGCGCGGACCGAGGCGCAGTTGCGCGCATTGCCCGGCGCGATTGGTCAGGGTGAGATCGACCACGGCATCCGGACCATGCGGAGTGAAGAACAACATCTGATGCTGAAGCAGATCCTCGGGACGGCGGATGGCGGCCCTGGCCTGCAGGTAATCGGGGGACGCGCAGAGCACGGCGCCCATGCGGGCCAGCGGGATATCGCCGGGGCCGGTAGTCTTGCCTACCCGCAAGGCCAGGTCGACGCTGTGGTCCATGAGGTCGACGTTGTGATCGCTGACGTGGATGCTGATGCGCAACTGGGGATGGCTGCGGATGAAGTGGTCGAGGGCGGGCACCAGGTATTCGGGGGCCATGAAGCTGGAGGAGGCGATGCGCAGTTCGCCGACCAGTTCCTTGTGCAAGCTTTCGGTGGCATCGCGCGCTTCATTGGCCAGCGCGACGATGCGCGCGCAGTGGGCATAGAAACCCTGGCCGGCTTCGGTGAGGCTGAGCTTGCGGGTGGTCCGGTGCAGCAGGGTGGTACCGAGGATGGCTTCGAGCGCACTGATGTGCTGGCTGACCGACGACGAGGTCAGCCCCAGTTCGCGAGCGGCCTTGGAAAAGGCGCCCAGCTCGACGACGCGGGAGAAGATCACCATGCGGGGCAGGTAATCCATGGCTTGGTTTTTCATCGTGGCATGCAGGAGGTCGATGGGGTCAGCGTCGACTATAGCGCGGGATGTTGTGTGATGAGCAGACGAGGTGAGGTGGAGATTGGGGCTTGTTTCCTGTTTGGCGGGAAGTGGCTGGGGACGGGTGAGATAGTCACATACGTTACTATTTCCGGGGAGAACTGTTGGGCTTGCTGTCGCTGGCTGGCACCTCGCACACCTTGGCAGCCATGGATGCCCTATCCTGCAGCAGGCTGGAAGATGGGGTCGATCAACGACAAGAGAAACGGCGGCGAGCCCTTCCAGAGTGCATCATAGAGATTACATTAAGTAGAATAAAGCAATATTTATGAGGCATGGAATTGCAAACATCAGAACATAGATAATGCATTAAACTCCATAATGTCACATCTATGAACGGAGAAACGCATGCCCAAGAAACTCTCCACAGCCCAGGACTGGCCGACACTGGTACAAGAGCGCCTGACGACCTGGGGCAAATGTATTGCCACCCAGCGCCTGCGTCAGCGCATCACTGCCATTGATTTGTCTGCCCGGCTGGGAATCTCGCGGGTGACGCTGGCCAGATTGGAAAAGGGCGATCCCGGTGCCGGCGTGGGTGCTTATCTGACCGCGCTTCTGGCGCTGGGCATCTTCGACCAGGCCGTACCGGCATTGCCTGCCGAACTTTGGCAAGGCGACTATGGCCAGCGTGTCAGACTCAATCGGGAGCAGACGGGGGCTGGCGACGATGACTATTTCTAAACCGGTCTATGTCTATCTGCAGCGTCCTGACAATGGCGAGTGGCTCACGGTTGGCCGGTACAAGGCAGGCGATTCCGGAGAGGGATTTTTCAGGTATGCCCCGTCTTATATCGAGGCCGGGCATACCTGGGCCATTGATCCGCAGAACTTGAAATTTTTGCCCGAGACGGATTTCCGGGCACAACGCTATCAAGGTCTGCATGACGTATTGCGGGATGCCTGCCCGGATGCCTGGGGACAAGCGCTGCTGCGTCGCGAACACAATCTTTCGGAAGATGCTCCGCCGCTGCAATATCTGCTCAAGGCCAGCAATCTGGACCGCTGGGGTGCGCTGGCCGTAGGAACAAGTGCCAAGCCGCCCGCTGCGCAAATGAACACACCTGGCCTGCCTCAACTCGATGAAGTGATTGAAGAACTGGCGGCGCTCGCGGAGCATCGTCCTGCTATCCGGGCCGGCATTCGCAAACGGCTGGTCCAGACCGCCAGCGTGGGCGGTGCGCGGCCCAAAGCGACGGTACGGGGCGACCACGGTCAGTTCTGGCTGATCAAGCCGGAGATTGCTACAGACGCCGGCCCTGTTCCGCTGCTTGAGCACGTGGGCCAGCAATGGGGTCTGGCCAGTGGATTGAATTTTGCTCAAACCGTTTATCACGCTGACGCAGGTGGCAGGAAGTCGGTACGTGTTCTCAGGTTTGACCGCACCGGACAACAACGCCACCTGTGTGTGAGCGCCGCATCCTTGCTGCAGGCTGAATATCCCGGGCGTCATGAGACGGACCGCTGGAGCTATCCACGTCTGGCCGAAGAACTCAGGCTGGCGGGCGCACCAAGTACTGACCGTATCGAACTTTTCGGTCGCATGGTCTTCAATGCCGTTTGCGGCAACGATGACGATCATGTACGCAATCATGCGATCGTCTATGCGGAGGAGGAACGCCGCTGGCGTCTCGCACCAGCGTTTGACGTGGTTCCGAATCCGGTGGACACGCCCGCGCGCCTGCACATGCAGCTATCGCAGGGACGCTTCGACATTTCGCGCGACGCAGTTTTGGCTGACGCACATCGATTCGGATTTGCCAGTCGGGAGGAGGCCGCGAGGTGTCTCGACGCGCTGCTGGCGCGTATTACGGGCAGCTTTGATGCGGTGGCAAATTGCCTGGATCAGGAATGGCAAGCCATGTTGCGCGAACGCTTGTCTCACAACGTTGCGATTCTGCGCCGAGGGCGAGAGCGCGACAATAGGTAGATTGCAGTGCCTTCCATCTCCTCCCTGATGAGCCGGCGCATCATAAAAAACTCACTTATCCGGGCGCTACAAAATTCGTCGCAGGTCACGGTTTACACCGCAATCGAATGCTTTGAGCGGAGCGCTTACGGACGCACAGGCTGCAATTGAAGATTCCAATTTATCGCAAGTGATAAAGCAGAAAGCGCTTCAGAATTTGCAGAACGGTAATTTCAGCACCAACACAGTTGGTGCTGGTGCTGCAAGAAATTCAACTGTTGTCAGATTTTGTAATGGTAAACCTTGTTAAGGATTCGAAGATGTCATTCGACCCAATTAAGTCAAGAACGAATGGTTTTAATGATGAAATGCTCAATTTCTATCTGGGAACGCAATATGATGAAAACAGGCCCATGGGGAATGTTGCTGTTAGTGAAATTGGGACAGTTGTAAAAGCGTGGCTGCTTGGTCTTCACAATGAAGTCAGTCCAATTATCCACCGATCCAATGAATGGCTGGACAGAGCAATTAAGGAAGATGAGAAATTTGGTCCTGACCCCAACGCTCACCGCACGACTCTGCACTGGGCTAGGGCGATTGGTGGCTGGCTGGAAGACGGCTGGAATTATGAGGGAGAATGGGATGCAGCCAGAATTTTCGAAGAAGCCCGTTGGCGCTATGAGCAGCGTCCTTGGTCAACGCATGAAATTGTCAAATCTGGCCTGGATGATTACATGGCCTTCGCCTACCAGGGGGGGGAGTATGATGACGGCTTTGAGGCTGGAATAGAAATGTACGAACGCTGGACAGGTAAAACCGGAGTAACGCTATCCAAAACCTTGAAGCCGCGTGACTTTGGTTACGCTTTGTGTCTACACCGGACAGCCCGCCAGTCATTCGACGAAAAAGACTTGTTCAAAGCGGGCTGCAAAATGTTGCAAGCTAACTTGCAAGACACTTGGTTAGGTGGGGGGCAGTTCATACGCGCTGCGACATGGCTCAAAATCGTCCACTGGCACAACGATGAAACCTTGACACCGTTGCAAACCATTTTGAAGGCATACGACAACATGCCCAAAGTGCCGCGCCCGGATTTTGTGCGCGCAATTTAGTGTCTTTCTCTTAGTCGCCCTTGTCGCCAGTCTCATGCTCTGGAGCATGGTAACGGAGTCCTTCATATTGCTACATCTCGAGATTTGGTGGGGGTGGATATTCTTCCTGCAGGAAATGTCAGCGCAGGATCACTTCCTGCTGTTGAGGCGGAGGTCGCAGTCGGTGTTCCTCCACTTCGATTTGCAGCGCAATCTTCCGTCACCATTACCGCAGCTCAAGCGAGGAGAATTTTGGCTGATATGGGAATTAACGCCCCCTCATCTTTTAACCTTGGAAATACTACAAGCACGTTGTTAGATATTCCTAAAATTACGCCAGCTCAAGTTCAGAAATTTGTTAATGCGGAGAAAAATCTCGCAGGTAAAAATGATTGAGCTAATCGTTGAAATGGATCCCGTGTTGGAGCATAAAGGTTATTGGTCAATGGTCGTCCGCTGTGTAACGGATATCAAAAAATTAGATAAATTCTCAACCGCAGTACCTTACAAGACAGCGCTCGTTGACGAGGGTACTCGCCTAAAGACAATCTTGGAACCTGGCGTGGACGTTGACTTAGTCGTTGATAAGATTAGTTCGTATGACCGCGAATGGAATATTGTCAGCGAAGGGATGACGGCAAAAATTTTTGTTATCGGCGATGCTTCAGAAGTTCGCGCTCGATCGTTGCTCAAAGGAGATTTACTATCTCCCAGACGTCTACGTGAAACTGATCTAGCTAAATTCAAGTCGCGACCGAATTCCTGATTATTGAGTTGACAGCTAATGATCTTACGACGCGTCTAGGCAATCCCGTTGGTCTAGTCTGTCCCGCGCCGCGCAGTCCATGGCAGAGCGACTGTATGGAGAACTTCACAGTCAGACTGCAAAGCGCGCTGCTTAACAGGGAGTGGGCCCGTAGCTGGCACTGCAAGCGAAAATGGCAGCGACAGCCTCATCACGAATTCGGGTTACCACCTAAGCGGATATAAATCTGAACTAGTTCTTTCAAGCCGCCAAATCAAAGGTGTGATTCACGTCATCACATCGAAGTGTGCTTATTTCCTACTTTCCCATTTCGCCGATCTGCCATCAGGGGTACTAATACACGCCCTTACAACGGCATCGCTTGCATTGATGAGGCTGCCGACAGAATATGGCGAAAGCTGCAAAGACCGGAGGGATGAATAAATGCATGAACAATTCGATGTGCTCTTTGCCGAGCAGAGAACCAATAAGTTACAGGAACAAACGATACGTATACAGCAATCAATTGAGGGGATTAAGCGAAGTCTGGCTGCGAAAGGCTCGCTCAATTCAGGGGCTCGGTACAAGATGGTGTTTGAAGCGATTGTGAGCGAACTCATAGCCCGATCTGACGAAATACTTTCTGCGGCGTACCAGGCATCTAGCGTCTTGCGTGATATAGAAGAAATTGCGCAAAAAAATGCGCTTCAAAAGATTACCCACGATTCTCTTGAGCATGAAATTCAGGCGTTACGTAGCGTCTACTTACGAGAAATCGATCCAAAACTGCAGCAAGCTTTGGACTTCGATAGTGCCGCCAGCGGGGTTCTAGCCAAAAATATGACCGAAGTCGTGCTCCACTTTGCCGAGCATCGAGAAAAGGCTCCATCGCCAAACGTGTTCAATACCACTGTGCATGGTCCAGTGGGTGCAATTCAAAGTGGTTCAGGTTCAAGTGCTGTCATTCATCAAACGGTCAACGCGGATGTCTCAAAGCTCTTTGAGCTGCTGAATGATATGAAAATAGCGATTAACGCATCTACTGAAGTTGATCCCGCCGCGAGGAAAAGCATGTTGGATCACGTCGAGCAGTGCAGCGCTGCGGTGAAGGCAGATAAGCCTAATAGGTTCACTGTCAAAGGACTTATCTCAGGGCTTAAAGATATCGCGGGCATCGTGCCTAATGTGCAGACGACTTATAAGGCAATCGAAGAATTAGTTCAGCGCGCTGGACTCTTTTAATGCTCTTGCAAAGCGCGGAAAGGCGATCCTACGAAACGGAATCAACACGCTTCTGCTGCAGTAGAGGCGACGGTCAAGCCGCAATCGGCCAGATGCGGTCAATCCTAATGATCAAGAATTTAGTAATTTCTCTGAAATGAAGAAATCAGAATGGTATGAAAATCGGATATTGTGGCGTGCCAGGAAAAATCGCCTTGACTCCTGTTTGTGGAATTTTTTTTAATTTCAAACGAAGCAACGGCGAGGAAGGTACTCGATGCAACAGAAGGGTATGAACACCCGTTGCTTATCTTTTGGCTCAATGACGATGTCTGGACGGTGCTTACTGCCAGGTTTTTGCTCGGAAAAATTGATGGCGTATTTGCATCAGTCGAGCTCGATGATTTAGGTGAAGTATCAACCGCTAACGACGGCAATATATGCCCGCAAGAGTTGAAGAAGCGCGCGGAGTACATCGAGGTTGGGCTTGGAAAAACACGATTTTGGACAGATCCTGGAATCAACCATTTTTCACTGAGAAATATCATAAGTATGTTCCCGATTAGGATGCCGTAGTTTTCGCGGAAGGAAAATGACGGCTCGATGAACTGATGTCTTCCATCTGCCAAAAGCAGACGACGAACATAAAAGGAAAGAACGTGAGACAGTCCTTTCTTGCACCTGACGTCATCGTAAAGATTCGCTTGCGAACCTCAGAGGAAGGCGGGCGGGCTTCTGATATACATATCTCCTCCGTGAGTCGTTATGGCTGTCCCCTTTACGTGGATGGGCGGTATTTCGAATGTAGGTGGCTACTTCAAGATGGCCAATTGTTGCATTTAGGGGCTGAATATATCGTGCCATTGAAGTTATTGCAGGCTCATCTAGCCGCGCCTTTTTTGCTGCCTGGAAGCGCGATACAAATGTGGGAAGGCAAGGTAATCGCAGACGGGATGATTCAGTCTCTTTGTAGATGAGTGAAAATGGCGGCTGCCGGCCAAACGCTGCTCTTCGCTGGCGAGGTCGGAACTAATGGAATAGGAGGGGGAAGATGGATGAAGTAGGGTTGACGGCCGATCAAGCGTATCGCGCGATGTTTTATTTCTTGGAGTAGGACTACGAGCGCACAATATCTGATGAAATTGCCGGTTTGTTGAGTTCGCTCTCTTGGAAAATTACGGGCGGTGCAGAGCCGGCTCACTTAGGAGCATGGGAAGACTGGATGGACTCAGTCAAAAAGGCATTACTGGTGCAAGGAACACAGCATCTGGATTAACGATATGCGTCAGTTAAGCCAGCCTGGTGGCCTTCCTGATTTGCTGACTAAGATTCGCAACCAGTGCCAGAAGCAGCCATTCAAAAATGACAAAAATTTGAAGAAAACGAAAGCTCCCAATGCCGTTAAATTATCCAGGAGAGGTTGAGCATTACGCGTTTTTTAACAGTCATCTGGGCTCTCGCTTTGAGTCGGCGGGCCTGAGGGTTCAGTTCCATTACAACCAAGAGCCAGGAATACATTTTATCGCCCAACCGCCAGAAGAGTACGCAGATGCGATTAGGAAAGGACTGAGTCAGGGGCTTCGCCTTTACTTCCCAAATTTCCCTGATTCAGGCAGTGTGTGGATTACTGAAATTACCGTAGACGACGTTTCATCGTCACAGGCGGCGTTTTATCGCGCAGCTCTATTGGTCATGAACCAAGCGTTCGCTCTGGTTGAAATCGCCGAGTCAAGCGCCCGTAAGACAGACTCGGACTAGCGGCCAATTTCCCGAATTCGGCCAAAAACAGCCTTCATAACAATAAGAAGGTATGGACGGCTACCCAGTTTGAATACTGCAAATCAGGAGTGACTTATGAAGGCGACAAATACTCTCCCGAAAAAAATTCAGTCGAAGACAATTTTAATTAGGTGAGGCGGCCCACATGGGTGGATCAATATTTATCTCGGACAGTGCACAGATACCACTGAGTACGCGGCAATTTGACTACGTTGTCGAACGAGTGCGTGCTCAACTGAATCCGTCGGAAATGGATGTTATAGAAAAAGTTTACCTTCCTTTGGATGAGCAAGGAATGATGTTCATTTCCGCAGAGTCGCTAAACGCGCAGGAGTTTTCCACTTTTTCCAATGCGGTGCTTAATGCAAAAACTGCTGCTCAGGCTGAGGAGTCGTTCTCGAGGTTTGAAGACGTGTGGAAAGAAGTGCTAGAAATGTTGCAGCGGGACACTCGGTTCAGAGTCTAGCTCCAGTTGCCCGCGGCCATTTTGTCAAAATGGACAAAAAATCCCCCACCAAAAGAAAAAGCGGCTTAGGACAATAAGTCGCTAAGCCGCTCTGGTACTGGTGGCCCCCCCGTGAGTCGAACACGGCACCAACGGATTATGAGTCCGCTGCTCTAACCAAGCATGAGCTAGGGGGCCAAAAAATCAGCCGGCGATTTTAACATCTCGCCGGCCAATCCTGACTCACCCTTAAGATCAATTCCCTTCCAGGAAGCTCTTGAGCTTGTCCGAACGCGAAGGATGACGCAGCTTGCGCAGTGCCTTGGCTTCGATCTGACGAATACGCTCGCGGGTCACGTCGAACTGCTTGCCCACTTCTTCCAGCGTATGGTCGGTCGACATCTCGATACCGAAACGCATGCGCAGCACCTTCGCTTCGCGCGGGGTCAGCGAATCCAGGATGTCCTTGACCACGTTGCGCATCGACGCATGCAAGGCCGCATCGGCCGGCGCCAGCGTGTTGTTGTCCTCGATGAAGTCGCCCAGATGGGAATCGTCGTCGTCGCCGATCGGCGTTTCCATGGAGATCGGTTCCTTGGCGATCTTCATGATCTTGCGGATCTTGTCTTCCGGCATTTCCATCTTGATCGCCAGAGTCGCGGGATCCGGCTCGGCACCGGTTTCCTGCAGGATCTGACGCGAGATGCGGTTCATCTTGTTGATCGTCTCGATCATGTGCACCGGAATACGAATGGTGCGCGCCTGGTCAGCGATCGAACGGGTGATGGCCTGACGGATCCACCAGGTTGCATAGGTCGAGAACTTGTAGCCGCGACG
>NZ_DBIC01000353.1:0-5394 GCF_002296545.1 Herbaspirillum sp. UBA812
GCGGCATGGCCTCCGATCGCTATGTGCTGACCTGCAACGGCGTTTCGGTCCCGCTGCAGCCCACCGGCATCGTCGGCCAGTTCGTGGCCGGCATCCGCTATCGCGCCTGGCAGCCGCCTTCGGCGCTGCATCCGACCATCCCGGTGGATTCGCCGCTGACCTTCGACCTGGTCGATACCTGGAATGGCCGCAGCCTGGGCGGTTGCCAGTATCACGTGGTGCATCCCGGCGGCCGCAGCTACGAGACCTTCCCGGTCAATGCCTTCGAAGCGGAAAGCCGCCGCCTGGCGCGCTATTTCCGCATGAACCATACCCCGGGAAAATGGCAGGTCACCCCGGCGCGGGCGTCTATCGAGTTTCCTTTTACGTTAGACTTACGCTACTTCTAAAACTGAGCCGGGCGCGGCCCCGCGCCGCTTGCAAGGCGACACGCCGCACGGGACCTGCTCCCGGCGCGTGCGCCACCCGGCCGCCAATGACTTATGCCCCAGCGTCTCCTGGAAAGCTATCCAGTCGCCAGTGATCGTTACGACGAGATGCTGGCGGCTGACGGCCGCCTGCGCCCGCACTGGCGAACGCTGATCGACCAGCTTGAAAACCTCTCGCCGGACATGCTGCGCCGGCGCGCCAACGAGGTACGTGACGCCATCGCATCCGATGGCGTGACCTATAACGTCTATGCCGACCCCAAGGGTGCCAACCGGCCCTGGGAACTGGACCTGCTGCCGCATCTGGTCTCCTCCGAGCAATGGGATTTCCTGGAACGTGCCGTGGCCCAGCGCGCACGCCTGATGAACGGCTTGCTCGCCGACATCTACGGCCCCCAGCACCTGATCGCCGAAGGCCTGCTGCCACCCGCACTGGTGTTCGGCCAGCACGGCTACCTGATGCCCTGCCACGGCTGGCAGCCGCCCGGCGGCGTGCATCTGCATGCGTATGCGATTGACCTGGCGCGCTCGGCCGACGGTACCTGGTGGGTCGTGTCGGACCGCACGCAAGGTCCGTCCGGCACCGGCTATGCCTTGCAGAACCGCCAGATCATGTCGCGCGCCATGCCGGAAGCCTTGCGCGACATGCACGTGGAGTCGCCGCATCGCTACTTCCACACCTTGCGCGCGATGTTGACGCGCCTGGCCCCGGCCCAGGGTGAAGTGCCGCTGATCGTGCTGCTCACGCCCGGCCCCTACAACGAAACCTATTCCGAACACGCTTTCCTGGCGCACACGCTGGGCTTCCCGCTGGTGGAAGGGGTGGACCTGACGGTGCGCAGCGACCAGGTATTCTTGAAGACCCTGAACGGCCTGCGCCGCGTGCACGCCATCCTGCGCCGCATGGACGATGACTATTGCGATCCGCTGGAACTGCGCGCCGATTCCGCCCTCGGTGTGCCGGGCCTGACGCAGGCCGCGCGATTGGGCAATGTGGTCATCGCCAATTCGCTGGGCAGCGGCGTGCTGGAATCGACCGCACTGCACGGCTTCCTGCCGGCCATCAACGAGCGGCTGTATGGCGAATCGCTGCTGCTGCCTTCAGTAGCGTCGTGGTGGTGCGGCGAAAAACCGGCGCTCGATTACACGCTGGCGCATCTGGATGAACTGGTGATCGTGCCGGCGTTTTCTTCGATGCGCATGCAGCCTGTGTTTGGCCATACCGTCACGGGCACCGCGCGCCGCCGCCTGATCGAAAGCCTGCAATTGCAGCCGCACGCTTACGCCGCCCAGGAATGGGTGCGCCTGTCGCAAGCGCCGGTGATGTCGCGCAGCGGTGACTATCGTTTGATGAATCGCACCATCAGCCTGCGCGTGTTTGCGGTGGCCGATGGCGAAGGTGGCTATCAGGTGATGCCGGGTGGGTTGACGCGCGTGGCGCCACGCCAGCGGCGTGACGTGGTCTCGATGCAGCAGGGCGGTACCAGCAAGGATGTGTGGGTGCTGCGTGAAGCGGAGCGCCCGGACCCGGCCATGGCCGATGACGGCCATGGTGCAGAAAACGTCACGGTCATCAGGGGTACGGTGGATGTGTCCTCGCACTCGGGCGAGAACCTGTTCTGGATGGGCCGCTATTCGGAACGTGTGAAGAATCTCTCGCGACTGCTGCGTACCACCCTGCAATACACCATGGATGGCCAGACCGAGAGTCGCGGCATGCTGGGCAGTGTGTCGTGGATCTGCAGCCAGCTCGGCGTGCAGATGCCCAAATCCGAACCGCGTCCGACCATCACCGGCCTGCAGCAGAGCCTGCAGGCGGCGGTGGTCGATCCTTCCGTACCGGTGAGCGTGGCCACGCAGCTGCGCCAGCTCGCCAACGCTGCCTATCAGGTGCGCGAACATCTGTCGTTGGACAACTGGCACGCCCTGACCAAGATGCCGGCCATGGTGCAGGAGCGCATCAACACCCCCGCCGCCGCACAACATGTGCTGGGTAACGTGATCGATGCCTGTTCGGGGCTGGCCGGTCACGCCCTGGATGACATGACGCGCGATGCGGGCTGGCAGTTCCTGATGGTGGGCCGCCACATCGAACGCATGGCCAACATGGCCGCGCTCTTCGACAACTTCCTGCGCCTGCCGCCACAGCGCCAGACGGCGGCACTGTCGTGGCTGCTGGAGGCGGCCAGCAGCATCGTCACCTATCGCGTGCGTTATCGCCGCACGCCGGAGTGGTTGCCGGTGCTGCACCTCCTGGTGTTCGACGTCAGCAATCCGCATGGCATGGCCTACCAGTTCCGCGTGCTGCAGCAATACATGGCCGAGATCGCCCAGCAGCTGGGCTTGCTGAGCATGACCATTCCGGCGCACCTGACCAGCCAGCTGGAGGCGATGAACCTGGCCGAGTTTGCGCACGATCATCCCAACGTAGCCGAGGCCAATGCGCGCCTGACGCAATTGATGCGCGACGCCGTCAGCGGTGGCTACATGCTCTCGGATGATCTCTCGCGCCATTACTTCACGCCGCTGACCGCACCGGTCAGCCAGGGGGTATGACATGAGCGAGCGCACCGTCTACCGCATCCATCACCAGACCACTTACCAGTATTCGCTGCCGGTGCGGCTGTCGCATCAGGTGCTGCACCTGACGCCGCGCGAACTGCCCTGGCAGCAATGTCTCTCGCACACCGTCAACGTCTTGCCGTCGCCGCAACTGGTGCGCAGCTACGAAGACAATTTCGGCAACGTCATCAAGGCCTTCTCGCTCGATACCGATCACACCAGCCTCGACGTGCAGGCCGATTCCTGGGTCGCGCTCACGCCGCGTGCGCAGCCGCAGCCCGGCATGCAGTGGGAGGAAGCGGCCACGGTGATGGCCTATCACGGCGGCCGCATCATGGCGCCGGGCATGCTGGAGGCATCCAATTTCCTGTTCGAATCCTCGCACGTGCGCATCAAGCGCGAGTTCATCCGCTATGCGGCCGAGTGCTTCAGCCCGGGCCTGTCGGTGGTGGAGGGGGTGCGTGCGTTGATGATGCGCATCCATGAGGAATTCGCCTTCGATCCGGCCGCCACCACTGTGTCCACACCGGTGACCGAAGTCTTCGTCAACCGGCGCGGCGTCTGCCAGGACTTCGCGCACCTGATGCTCTCGTGCCTGCGCTCCATCGGATTGGCGGCGCGCTATGTGAGCGGCTATCTGCTCACCGAGCCGCCACCGGGACAACCGCGCCTGATCGGGGCCGATGCCTCGCATGCCTGGGTCTCGGTGTATTGCCCCGGTGCGGACGGTGGTGAGGGGATGTGGATCGATGCCGATCCGACCAATGGCGTCTTCCCCGATACCAGTCACATCACGTTGGGCTGGGGACGCGATTTCCTCGACATCTCGCCCTTGCGCGGCGTGCTCATCGGCGGCGGACAGCAGACCATGCAGGTGGCGGTGACGGTGTTGCCGGGCGAAGAAGCGCAGGGTTTGCAGCTGTCGATCTGAGCGCAATTTTCTGCATTGTCGCCGCAGCGTCGCCATAAAACACAATGGCCACTATTCGAAGGAATAGTGGCCATGTTTGTTTTTCCGCCAGGCTCAGGGTTGCGCTCAGTGTGCGCCTGCGTCCGCCACCATCAGCGGCTTGCCGCCATCAGGACGATTGCGGTCGGAGGCCTGCTTGACCAGCAAGGCGACCGTGGAGACCAGCGCGGCCACCGCCACCACCGCGAAGACTTCACTGAAGCCCAGCTGGCGGCGCGTGAGTTCGGCCACCAGGAAGGAACCGGCGATACCGCCGAAGCGCCCCACGCCCAGCATCCAGGCCACGCCGGTGGCACGGCCCCGCGTCGGATAGTAGGCCGCGGCCAGCGCGGGCAGGGAAGATTGCGCGGTATTCATCAAGGTACCGGCCACGAACACCACGACGGTGAGCACGCCCACATTGCCCACCGCCTGCCCGATGGCAAATACGGCCACTGCAGTGGCGGCAAAGCCGATGGCGATGACGCGGTTGGCGTTGTAGCGGTCCATCAGCCAGCCGAACAGGATGGCTCCCACGCCGCCCAGCGGGAACAGCGCAGCAATCAGCGTGGCGGTCTTGGGGGCCAGGCCGGCATCCTTGAACAGCACCGGCATCCAGTTCACCAGCGCATAGAAGATCACCAGGCCCATGAAGTAGGCCAGCCACAGCATGCAGGTACCGACCAGGTAGCGCGGTTCGAACAGCAGCGCGATGCCGCTTTTGCCGGTGGGGGCTTCGCCTTGCGGGCCGGTCTCGGCCAGGGTGAAGCGATTGAAAGCAGCGGCCGAGGATGAGATGCGGCGCAGGACCGCGCCGATGCGCTCGGCCGCATAGCCCTTGGCCACCATGTGGCGCACCGATTCCGGCAGGTTGGGCAGCATCACCAGCAACAGCAGCAGCGGGGCGGCACCGCCCAGCATCAGCACGCTGCGCCAGCCCCACAGCGGGATCATCCACGCCGCCAGGAAGCCGCCCAGCGCCGCCCCCAGCGGGAAGCCGCAGAACATGGCATTGGTCAGCATGGCGCGGCGCGCGGCCGGGCTGTATTCACTGGTGAGCGTGACCGCATTGGGCATGGCCGCGCCCAGGCCCAGGCCGGTCAGGAAGCGCAGGATGGTCAGCTCCTGCAGGTTGCCGGCGAAGGCCGAGCCCAGGCAGGCCACGCCCATGACCAGCACCGACAGCAGCAGGATCTTGCGGCGGCCGTAGCGGTCGGCCAGGGGGCCGGAGGTCAGCGCACCGGCTGCCAGGCCGAACAACGCGGCGCTCAACACGGGAGCCAGGTCCGGCTTGGCGATGCCCCAGTCCTTGAGCAGCGAGGGGGCGATGAAGCCGATGGCGGCGGTGTCGAAGCCGTCCAGCAGGACGACGAAGAAGCACAGCGCGAAGATCAGCCATTGATAGCGCGAGAAGGGTTCGCGGTTGATGAACGCCTGGACGTCCAGGGCAGGGGT
>NZ_DBIC01000390.1:0-25817 GCF_002296545.1 Herbaspirillum sp. UBA812
GCTCTCCGGCGGCATGCGCCAGCGTGCGCAGATTGCCCGGGTGCTGGTCAATGAACCCTCGGTGGTGCTGATGGACGAGCCCTTCGGCGCCCTCGATGCGCAGACCCGCGAGGTGCTGCAAAGCGAGCTGGACCGCATCTGGAAAAGCACCGGCTGTACCATCGTCTTCGTCACCCACGACATCTGGGAAGCCATCCTCCTGGCCGACCGCGTGGTCACCATGACGGCCGGTCCGCGCGCCCACATCAAGGCCATCGAAGAAGTCGACCTGCCGCATCCGCGCGATCCGGCCGACCCGGCCTGCATGGCACTGTATGCCCGTATCCGCGACGACATCGGCGCAGAAGTCACGCGCGTGCTGCGCGCACAAGGTTTGATTGAAGAGGAATCCATACAATGACGCAGCTCACACAGACAGCCTCCCCGACGGCACCAGAGTCGGCCATGCCATCCAGCCTGGGTCGTCGCATGAAAGCAGCCCGTCCTTTCCTGATCTCGGTGGTTGCCATCGTCGGCGGCCTGGTGTTGTGGCAACTGGTCTCGATGACCACCTCGCCACTGTTCCTGCCCTCGGTCTCGATGACCTGGGCGGCCGCACTGGAACTGATCAGTGACGGCACCCTGCAGCAATCGGTACTGGCCTCATCCGGACGCATCCTGGCCGGCTGGGGTGCGGGCGTGGCCATCGGCGTGCCGCTGGGCATCTTCATGGGACGCTTTGACCTGGTGCGGCAATTGCTCGATCCCTACATCGAGTTCTTCCGCTTCATTCCACCAATCGCCTTCGTCACCCTCGCCGTGATCTGGCTTGGCCCCGGCGAACTGTCGAAGATCGCGCTGATCTTCTACACCACGGTCTTCATCGTCACGCTCAACACCATCGCCGGGGTGCAGGCGGTGAACCCGCTGCGCCTGCGTGCGGCGGCCTCGCTGGGTGCCGGACAATGGAAAATCCTGACCACCGTGATCCTGCCCTCGACCGTGCCCTTCATGGTCACCGGTGCCCGCATCGCGATGGGCAATTCCTTCCTGACGGTGGTCTCGGCGGAAATCGTCTCGGCCCGCGAAGGCCTCGGTGCCCTGATCTGGACGGCACGCAACTTCAGCCGGACCGAGTGGGTGTTCGTGGGCATCATCGCGCTGGGCCTGCTGGGCTACCTGTTCGACCGCGTGCTGCGCATCGCCACCCGCAAGCTGCTGGCGCGCTACCTGTAAGCCCCAAGCCCCTCCTGGCGGCGATGCACTGATCGCCGCTGCCAACCCTGCGCTTGTATGCAGGGTTGGCTTTTCCCATCCATACAAGATCAAGATCACGAGAGACCACGCACCATGACCGACTTCACCCAGGAAATCCAGCAACTCAAGCGCCGCCTCGACATCCTCGAAGCCGAGGCCGACATCCGCCGCATCCAGGCACGCTACATGTTCCTGTGCGACACGCCCTGCCCCGAGCCGGTGGCCGATGACGCCGAACGCATCGAGAAGATCCTTGAGCTCTATGCCGAGGACGCCATCTGGGAAGGCGTCGGTTCCTACTACGAGGGCCAGTTCGGCCAGGCTGTCGGTAAGGAAGCGATCCGCAAGCACTTCCAGGCCTTCTGGGGCCAGAAGAAGGATCCGGAACTGCTCTTGAACGTGCACTACCTGACCTCGGAACAGATCCACGTCAATGCCGACTGCACGCACGCCGATGGCCAGTGGGTGCACTGCCAGCCGTGGATCTTCGGCGATGGCTCGTCGCTGCTGCGCTCCAGCCGGCTCAACAACCTGTTCAAGAAGGTCGATGGCGTGTGGAAGATCGCACGCACCCGTACCGAAAACGTGTTTGTGGCGCCGCTGGCTTCCGGCTGGGCCAACAATGTGCCGACCTATTCGGTGCTGATGAAGGAATGATGCAGCAAATCCTTCAAACGATAAAAATCGTTTATATCGTTTCGTGTTTTTATGCCGCTGTTCGTTGTTGATGATGTGAGCGGGAAGAGGCTGCGGCCTCTTCGCCGTGCCAGAAAGCTACTCCCATGTCCCCTGTCCATCCCGCGCTCATACGCCAGTTCATCCCCACCAGCGCCGGTCCGCTGCATGTGGCCAGCATGGGCGAAGGTTTGCCCGTACTGCTGCTGCACCAGACCCCGCGTTCCTGGGACGAATTCCGCGATGTGCTGCCCCTGCTGGCGCAGCGCTACCGCCCCATCGCCATCGATACGCCGGGCTTTGGCGATTCCTGCAAGCCGCCACCGGCGGAGCACAGCATCGAGCGCTGGGCCAGCCTGGCGCTGGAAGTGATGGACCAGCTGGCCATCCGCAAGGCCGCCGTGGTCGGCCACCATACCGGCGCAGTCACGGCCATGGAAATCGCTGCGTCGGCTCCTGAGCGGGTGGCGGCGCTGGTACTGTCTTCCTGTCCCTACAACGACGCAGCACGGCGCAGCGCGCACGCTGGCAAGCGTACTGTGGACGATGTGGAGATCCGCACCGATGGCGCTCACCTGCAGGAGCTGTGGCAGCGCCGCCAGCCCTTCTATCCGGAAGGCGATACCGACCTGCTCACGCGCTTCATGGTGGATGCCCTCAAGGCCGGACCGATGGCCTCGCATGGGCATATCGTGGTGCGCAACTATCACATGGAAGATCGCATCGGCCTGGTACGCGCGCCCACGCTGGTGTTGCGGGCGGGACGCGATCCGCATGCGGCGCCCTACAGCGAACGCATCGCCCAGGCCATTGCCGGCAGCCAGTGGCAGACGCTGGATGACGGCATGGTCCCCATGCCGGACCAGATGCCAGGCCCCTTTGCTGAAGCGGTGATGGATTTCCTGCAGCGCAGTTGCTGAGTTTCAATCGCGGGTGAAGGCGTAATCCCGCTCAACCTTGCAGATCCGCGTCTTGTAGGCCTCGTACCACTGCTGGCGTCCCAGACGCTGGGCCAGCTGGTGATCGAGGTCGCGTTTCCACGCGGCGATGGCCTCCAGGCTCGCCCAGTAAGACACGGTGATGCCCACCTCCTCGCGCGCCGACTCCAGCCCCAGGAAACCGGGCTGGCGCGACGCCGCCTCCACCATGGCCTCCGCCATCTCGCCATAGCCGTGATCGCCTTCCGTGCGTAGGGAAGTGAAGATGACGGCGTAATAGGGAACGTCTCCGGTGACGGCAATGCTCATGATGTGACTCCAGTACGGGGAAGGATCAGGCGTTCTCGGCCTCGCGTCCGAACATCTCGATGAGCAGGCTGCGCAGCCACTGGATGCCCGAGTCCGCCGAGAAACGCGTATGGGTGTAGATGCTCACCGGGATGCGCGGCATCTCCAGCGGCAGGTCCAGCAGCACGCAGGCCTCATCAACGTTGTGGCGCTCGGCGATACTGCGCGGCAGGAACAGCGCCAGGTCGGTATCGCGCACGATCTGCGGGGCCACCGTGAAATGCGGCATGCGCAGCGCGAAATCGCGCTTCACGCCGGCGTTGCGCAGCACGTCCTCGGCCAGCTGGTGGCCGGTGGTATTGGTGTTGGCGTAGACGTAGCGCAGCTGCAGCAGGCTTTCCATGGTCAGCGGTTCGCTGGCCTGGGGATGGGTCTTGCGCAGCATGCAGACGTAGTCGTCATTGAGCACCAGCTGGCTCTGGCAATCCTCGGGCAGGCCCGGCAGGTAGCCGAAGGCCAGGTCGATGTCGCCGTTGCGCATGGCGGCACCCAGATTTTCCATGGCCATCTGCTGGACTTCGATGGAGACGTGCGGCGCGGCGTGGGCCAGTTCTTCCATCAGCAAGGGCAGCACGTGGCTGCAGGACATGTCGGACATGACCAGGTGGAAGGTCCGCGTGGCCGTGGCCGGATCGAAGCTGGCGTGGGTATGCAGGGCCTCGTGGATGATGCCCAGGGCGCGAGCGATGGGTTCATGCAGGCGGATCGCGGTTTCGGTCGGCACCATGGCGCTGGTACTGCGCACGAAGAGCGGATCATCGAACATTTCACGCAAGCGACGCAGGGCGTGGCTGACGGCGGGCTGGGTCAGGTGCAGGCGGTCGGCGGCGGCGGTCAGGCTGCGCAGCTCCCAGATGACGATGAAGGTCTTGAGCAGGTTCAAGTCCACTGCGCCGATATTCATTTGCTTCATGCGGAACATTCCAGACAATCATTTGACCCGTCATTTGTGCAGGGTCTATTGTTCATCCCAGGACGCAGGCTTTCATAAGCGATGCGTTCTCCCTCTCACCTGCTGATCGACATCCGCCTGACGGCGCCGCAGACGACCTTGCTGATGGCGCAAAGGATACGAAGCCTTGTGCCGGATGTCATCTCTTTTTTGGACGGACCTACCATGAAGCAAGATTTTCGCGACGCCATGGCGCGTCTCTCGGCTGCGGTCAACATCATCACCACCGATGGTCCTGCAGGACGCGCCGCCATGACGGTGAGTGCCGTCAGTTCGGTCTCCGACGACCCGGCCACGGTGCTGGTGTGCATCAACGTCAAGAGCGCTGCCCATCCTATCCTGGTGGGCAACGGACGGCTGTGCATCAACATCCTGGCCGGACATCATGAAGAGGTGGCGCGCATGATCGCCGGCATGACCGGGCTGGCTGCCGAGGAGCGCATGGCGCAGGTAGGCTGGGAGATCGGCGACTACGGCCAGCCGGTGCTGCCCGATGCGCTGGCGGTGCTGGAGGGAGACATCGTATTGCAGCAGCAGGCGGGCACGCACAGCGTGCTTTTCGTGGAGATCCGGCATATTCGCCTGGCGGCATCACAAGCTGACGGGCTGGCTTATTTTGGACGGCGGTTTCACCGGATTGCGGCGGAGGTGGCGTTGGCGGCGTGAGGGGAATGATGGCAGCCCGGTCTACCACGAAAAAAACCGCTCAGTAAACTGAGCGGTTTCATCGAAATCACGGGAAGGCAACAGCCCGACAACGCCAACTGCTGCACATGTCGGCTTTACCGGCGCAGCAAGCGCCACCGTCCGACAAGACCAACAAGCAAAAAATATAAAGCGGTAATGAGCCAGAGCACGTCAGCCCAGCCGATACGAGGCCAATGGGGATCGTGAAAATATACACGATTCATTCCGTACATTACGTACGCGGATAAAGCATACGCGCCCAACAACACGACTCCTGCCGCACCGGCCAGGATGCGTGGCACAGCGCTCATCTTTCGGCCGCCGGGATTCGTCTTCTCAATGCCATTCACAAGCGATCTCCTTCAATGGTCTCAAATCCTGATAAACCAACGCAATGGAAAGCATGCCCGTATCGGACACCGCACGATGATACATACACTCAACAACGCGCAATAGCGAGTGACATCTTCCGGGATGCCCCGCGCAGTACGGGGTTCCGCAGCAAATACCGAACCTGCTCAATTTGCACAAAGCCGCGGCCCGGAGTGAGCTCGGGTCAGACCAGCGTCTTAGTCTTATGTCACGCAGACAAAACGGTGAACCAAGCCCGAGAGCGTTGACGCCTGGTCACGCAAAGAGCTTGCAGAGGCCGCTGAGCGTTCAACCAATGCTGCATTTTTCTGTATCCCGTCATCAATCACATTGATGGCCTGACCGATTTCGACAATGCCGGCGCTTTGCTCGCGGATCGCGCTGCCCACCTCGCCGAGGATATCGGCTACCCGCTGCACACTTGAGACGACCTCGCTCATGGTCACGCCTGCGTGCTCCACCAACTTGCTGCCACAGCTCACCGTGGCGACCGAGTCGTCAATCAAGTTTTTGATCTCTTTCGCCGCAGAGGCCGAGCGTTGTGCCAGCGAGCGGACTTCGGAAGCGACCACGGCGAATCCCCGGCCTTGCTCACCGGCCCGTGCGGCTTCCACTGCAGCATTCAATGCCAGGATATTGGTCTGGAATGCGATGCCATCAATGACACTGATGATGTCAACAATCCTGAGAGAGGATTCGTTGATCGCATTCATGGTAGAGACCACCTCGCTGACCGCTTTGCCTCCGGCACTGGCGATCCCGGAGGCCTGGAACGCCAATTGATTGACCTCTTGCACGCTGTCTGCATTTCTCTTGACCGTGTCGGTCAGATGCGCCATCGTCGATACTGTCTCTTCGATCGAGATCGCCTGCTTTTCCGTCCGACTGGAAAGATTGACGTTGCCGTCGACGATTTCACCTGAGGTATGGTTGACCTGATTGGTCGTCCTCTGGATCTCGGACACGATATCTTTGATCGATGACTGCATCGCGATCAACGCATCGGACAAGGCTGAAAACTCGGAAGTGGTCTCCTCGCCGATGATCACCGTCAGATCCCCGCGGCTGATGGCCCGTGCGTTGTCTATGGCATTTTTCAGTGGTTTGGCAATCAGGTTCTTCAACATGACGGTGGCCAACGCTGCGGTAAGCATTGCAATCAGGATGACAACCGAGATACCGGCAACGATCTTGCGATTCGAACGCTCCAGCTCCGCAATCTTCAGATCGGCATGATCGCTGGCCACTCTGGCCAGGGTGGCCAGCGTGCCGAGATAGGAGCGCACCTGAGGTTCGTATTGCTGCTGGATATAGTTGTGTATCTCTTCTGCGGTGCCATTGCTTTTGACTTTGGCGATGTTGTCGGTGATCGCCACCACTTTCTTCCTGACCTCCACAGCAGTATCGGAGGCCTCTCGAATATTCCTGTCAGTGATCAATGCGGCGACTTCCTGTTGCGTGTCGCCGATGATCTTCGAGGTCTTTTGAAAATCGCTCTCAAAGCTTGCTTTGTATCCGACCAACTCAACATTGGCGCGAACAAACGCTCTTGCCACATTCTGCTGCACCAGCAAGCTCCATCGTTCTGCGGCGCGGGCGAGTCGTACATCATGGTCGATGACAAACTTGAGTTTCTCGGTCGCATCAAAGATCTTGTAGGTACTGATAGCAGCAGCGCCTCCCAACGTCAAAGCGAGGATGGTTGCAACAAAGTAGATATACCTGTTGATGGAGATTTTCTTTGACGATGGAAAGTTTTTCATTTTCTTGAAAATGGGCCCGAAGCTCACTGAAATCCCAGCCCCTCGTCCGCTTGCATTTGCCAGCAATGGCTGAAGTGCCGCTGCGACCAAGGCTGGCCATATGCCGAATCGGCGTGGTGAGACTGGTGATATGGATTGCACCAGGAAATGCTGTCAACCGGGCTCGTGTCTGCTGATGGCAGCCCGCCCGAAACATCTTCTTAAAGTCGTTCGCGCGACAAGGACGATTTTCTTCTCTTGGTCATCTCTACGGCCAGATTCATCAGAAATTCGACAGCCTGCCGTGCGCCGTTCAAGGAAAACCGGCTGACCTCAAACTGGCCAGATGCCAAGGGATGCGCAATCCCGACAAGGCCGCTCGATTTGGTAACGATGCCATCAAACTCATCGGGTTTTTCCAGACTGTAGTTATAGAGGGTCTGCCTGTCAGTCGCATACGCGCCCGCACAGACCATCTTGTTGACAGCCGCTCCGGTCGGAGAGTTGATCAGAGCAACGGCAGTGCTTCCCTCTTCGCAAGCTATTTTCGAGGCCTGCAACCAACTGCATGTGCCTGAGCTGATATTGCACGTCTTGATCAGGAGATCTCCTGCTGAATTTGTCGTTGCGGCATAAGGAAAACCGGAGGGCGAAATACTTACCGACCAATCGCCAAAGTCCTTCGTCTCAGCCTGTGCAGACAAACTGAACAAGGCGAGCAGCGTGAAGCTCAATGCGCCGTAAAAAAGTGATTTCAGATCATTCATCGCCAAGCTCCAATTGGTATTGATTCTGTTGTGTGTAATGGGTCATCCGACGGGCAAGAATGACGTCGCTGCGGGGGAGGTTGTTGAACATGGGTCGCCCCCATTTTTCTCCATGAAGTTTCCTGCCACAGCAGCGAAACCCATGTTCAACGCGAAGCCTTTGAAGCTTGGCCTTTCGGCGTGCAGGCGGCCGGGTTGGACATGCCCATGGTAAGCAGATTGCCGCCATTGATGATGCAACTGAATTCTTTTCTGTCGTTGGTCACGACGTTCACAAAGGTATTGGTACCGTCCGTGCGCCGCGAAATGATGGTGAGATCAGAAGGGGAATAACCCAGATTGCCGGCGGCCTGCGACTTGATCTTTTCGTCGCTCAAGATGTTCGTTTTTTCGGCAATCGTGTCGCATCCGGCCACGCTGAACATCGACAGGATCATCAAGCATTTCAAAAATTTCATTTCATTCTCCGTTCATTGAAAGACGTCGTAGCGATGCGCTTGTCCGGGCAGACCTGACAAGCGCCGTAAAAATAGAACTGCCTTGCACGTGCCCGTCACATACCCATGCGGTGCAAAATGCTTGTTTGCCCAAAGCCCCATCCCCCCCATCCGCAAGTTCCGTGAATTTCATAATAGAAAATGATGTCGGTTTCCTTGTCGGCCCAGAACTGAACAACGCAAACGTCCTGATAGGTCCTGGTTTCATACTGGTACACGATCGTAGGCGGGTTTCTGGTTGCATCCATGTAAGAGCCAGCCAGCTCTTCTCTGGTGTACGGATTGCTTTTGATCAAACGGAACGTGACATGCTTCTGCCCATACAACTTGCTGATCTTCCACTTGTTGGTATCGATATCTATCGACCAAGGCGTGCCAAACACCTGGTAAGCCTCGGCGACATCTTTTCCCATCAGCTCCTCCGCCGCATTACGTTCGGGGGCAATGGTGGCACAGCCCGACATCATCAACACCAAGCCGGCAAGCAATGCTTGCATGTAGCTACGTTTCATCCATTCACCATTCTGAAATTGTTTTTTAAAAGGCCTCCTGCAGCATCCGGGCGTCTACGATCTTTGCAGTAGCAGCTGCTCACCTCATCTGCACCTGGATAAGCAATCGGCCCGAGTTGAGACTGCATGACATGAGCGGGAAGTCGCCGGAGCGTATCCAAGCAAGGGACGAATCCACTTCATCAACACGCCGTCACGGTGCCTGGCACTCCCAATCAACCTGTCTCAGGGCAGCTCTGGCCAAATGGCTCAGATCATTCGATACATACGGATCAGCCCGCAAGGTGCATTCGCTTTCGATGCCTTTGGACCAGCGATGAAATCGAAAGCAAGCTTCACCGGACTCACCGGATGGATTTCGCCAGGAATGAGCGAGACAAAGCGACGCCAATTTTTTCTTAATTTTTTCTGATTCATGTTTTTGCGAATTTATCGCTTAAAAAAAGCGAGCTTTTTATCTTTGATGGCGTTAAGTTTTGTAAGGACGGATCAGATCATATAGACCATCAATGACGAATGGCTGACGGATAACTGACGCCATGCCGCTGAATCGATGAAACAAATAGGTGAGTTCGGGTTAATTAATTTAATTTGAACCAATTGGCCGCAAAGGTGAATACAGCCGCATGAAGCCGCATTAGGACTGGTATCAACACGCAATGCACCAGGCGTAGTGCCTGCGCCGAGGAGGCGGTGCGAAGAGGTAGGAGGGGCATCGCCAGCGCTTGTTGATCAAATCGGTGCGAGAAAGACAATGCAGGCAGATGCCGACGGCCGGCACAGAAAGCGCCGATTTTAGAAAGCGAGTACTTAATACTAAAAAAGCAAGCCAAAAATTGTTCATCCTCACTGAGGATCACAAAAACCCATTCGAGTGATGGGTACACGTTGCGCGTGGCTGCCGCGCACCGCCCTGGCGAGGGCCGTGCGCATTCCAGGCAGTGACGGCGCAATGGCCGCACTGCCTCCCATGCTGATCTCCGTTGTGGTGTGTGTTCGCTGACGGTCGAATTACATCAACGAAAACTTCTTGTCGGTGAGGCAAGGATTAATCCACGAATCATGATCGTCGGCAGGCGATCCACTTACCTCAGCATCCAGCTTGGGCAGCGGCGGATCCAACACGATACCGCCGCCCGCCGCCTCGGCTTGTCCTCCTGAGGCTGTGTCCCCACCCTGCCCCGAACACGTCTCATCCTTGCAGCTGGCTACGATCTTGGGGACACCGGCGACAAGTGTCGCCACCGTCCTGGTGGTGTACACGCGGTAGGTCGCCCACTCACTTGTCTCGCTACAAATCCGTTCCTTGTTCTGGTATTGGATTGTGCCCAGGCAGGCATAGCCATAGTTATCGCCAGAGCCATTCTGATTACGCGGATAGAAGAAGCACTCGGTGGCAAAGCCAGTGAAATCCCCTCGGGGAAATTGGCTTGCATAGCGCCGCTGATCCAGTGCCGCCTGAATAAAGTGAAACTGCCCCGGCTCATGATCTGAGCGCCGCTTGAGTTGATCTGTGCGCCCCCTGATCGCCTTCAATACCATCTTGCGCTGCATATCCTTCGGATAGGTCTCACCGGTCTGGCCATTGGTAGCGCGATCGAGATCCCCAAACGCTGCCTCCCGCGCCGCGATCCAGCGTTTCTGGCTGGCGACCAGCATGTCGTGGATCTCAGCATCAGGAGCTGCCTTCAAGATGGCGGCATAGGCGCGGTTCATGTCCGCATCTGCGCGAACGATGGCCGGATTGCTGCAAATAAGATGCTCAACGTCACTCGAAGCACGCTGACAGTTGATCGCATAGGCTGTGGAAGACAGCGACGTGATTACGAGTATCGGCAAGGCAAGAAATAATTTCATCACGCGGATCTCTCTTGGAAACAAGTGGGCGAATACATCGGCATTCATGACAGCCTGGGCGAATCTTGCCAACGATGATTCGCCCCATGCAGGAACAGGCGGATGCTGCCTGGCTTGCCTGACAAACGGCTGATGAATTTACACTTGTGGAATTCACCCAACAGAAGCGATTCTCTGCGTCAGGCCATGAGTGTTCCCCTGCTCTCTCCAAATAAAAAAACCGCTCAGCAAACTGAGCGGTTTTCACCTGAATCACAAGAAGGCAGCGGTCCTATACCGCCAACTGCTGCACATGCCGGTTTACCGCCTCCAGCACGATGGGATCCAAGCCCTCCCCTTGCGTCTTCTCGATATGCTCCAGGAAAGCCTTGCGCATGCGCGGCTCCCAGAATCGCTTGAGGTGCGAAGCCAGGTCGGCAATGGCCTGGTCGCGGTCCGGCATGGTGGAAAAGAAACTGCCGATCTGGTTGGCCATCTTGACCAGGTGTTCGATATTCATGGTGCGTCTCCTCCTGCTCTGTTCATCGATTGTCCGTCAACTCTTCATCCGCGCCACCAGCTCACCGCAAACGATGCGGCCGCGCATATACCACGTGGCCCTGCTTGCGCACGAAGCCCAGCAGCGTCACATCCGTCTCTTCGGCCAGCCGGATCGCCAAGGCGGTCGGGGCTGACACGGCAGCGATGAAACCGATGCCGACCGTGGCCGCCTTCTGCACCATCTCGTAACTGGCGCGGCTGGTGATGATGGCCGCGCCCTGCGCAAAATCGGCCTCCTCTTCGGCCAGCGCGCCGATGAGCTTGTCCAGCGCGTTGTGGCGGCCCACATCTTCGCGGACCAGCACGATGCGGCCCGACGCATCCATCCACGCCGCCGCATGCGTGGCACCGGTCGCCTGCTGCAAGTGCTGCCCGGCCTGCATCTGTTCGAAAGCTGCATGCACCTGCTCCACCGAAAACACCGCGCCACCGCGCACTGCCTGCGGATGCCGCACCGCCTGCTCCAGCGTCTCCGCACCACACAGGCCGCAACCGGTGCGCCCGGTCAGGTTGCGGCGCTTTTCCTTGAGCGCCACGAAGCGCTCGGTGGCGATGCGCATCTGTACCTGCACGCCTTCGCAGCCGGGGACGATCTCGCATTCATACAGCTCGCCCGGCGCGGCCAGAATGCCTTCGGTGAGCGAGAAGCCCAGTGCGAAATCTTCCAGGTCGGCGGGCGTGGCCATCATCACGGCGTGCGAGATGCCGTTGTATTCGAGGGCGATGGGGACTTCCTCGGCGACCACATCGTCGACCGTCTCGCGCTGGCCGTCGCGCCAGCGATCCACCTGCACGCGGGCGAAGGTGGCGTAGTCGCCGGTGGTGTCGTCGATGACGGGGCTGCTGCTGTTGCGTGTGTTCATGCTGTCCTGCCTGATGCGGATGGGTTGGGCTCGTGTCTGCGGAAATCACGCCGGCACGAGCCCGTCAGGCCCGCGCCGCTTACTTCGTCACCAGGGGTTCCGCCTGCGCCTCGCCCTTGAGCAGATCGAGCTGCGCACGGTTGAAGCGCTCGTAATGCTGCTGCCATTGCGAGGGCTGCGTCACCGGCATCACCTGCACCGCCGTCACCTTGTACTCGGGGCAGTTGGTAGCCCAGTCGGAGTTGTCAGTGGTAATGACGTTGGCACCCGATTCGGGGAAGTGGAAGGTGGTATAGACCACCCCCGGCTGTACCTTCTCGGTCACCGTCGCCCGCAGCACGGTCTGGCCTGCACGCGACTCCACCCCGACCCAGTCACCCTCGCGGATGCCACGGTCCTCGGCATCGTGCGGGTGGATTTCCAGCCGGTCTTCGCTATGCCATTGCGAGTTCTCGGTGCGGCGCGTCTGCGCGCCCACGTTGTACTGCGACAGGATGCGGCCGGTGGTCAGGATCAGCGGGTAGCGCTGCGTCACCTTCTCGTCGGTGGCGAAATACTGCGTGTTGATGAACTTGCCCTTGCCCCGGATGAAGCTACCCACGTGCATGATGGGCGTGCCTTCCGGCGCAGCCTCGTTGCAGGGCCACTGGATGCTGCCGAGTTTTTCCAGCTTGTCGTAGCTCACGCCGTGGAAGCTGGGGGTCAGGGCGGCGATCTCGTCCATGATTTCCGAGGGGTGATTGTACGGCATCGGGTAACCCAGCGCTTCGGCCAGCGCCACCGTGACTTCCCAGTCGGACTTGCCGGCCTTGGGCGGCATCACCTTGCGCACGCGCGAGATGCGGCGCTCGGCGTTGGTGAAGGTGCCATCCTTTTCCAGGAAGGACGAACCGGGCAGGAACACGTGCGCATACTTGGCCGTTTCGTTCAGGAACAGGTCCTGCACCACGATGCATTCCATCGCCTGCAAGGCCGCTGCCACGTGCTGGGTATTCGGGTCCGACTGGACGATATCCTCCCCTTCGCAATACAGGCCCTTGAAGCTGCCATCGAGGGCCGCATCGAACATGTTGGGAATGCGCAGGCCCGGCTCCGGATTGAGCGTCACGCCCCAGGCCTGTTCGAACTGGCCGCGCACGGTGGAATCCGAAATGTGGCGATAGCCCGGCAATTCGTGCGGGAAGGAACCCATGTCGCAGGAGCCCTGCACATTGTTCTGCCCGCGCAGCGGATTCACGCCCACGCCTTCGCGGCCGACGTTGCCGGTGCACATGGCCAGGTTGGCGATGCCCATCACGGTGGTCGATCCCTGCGCATGTTCGGTCACGCCCAGCCCGTAGTAGATCGCGGCATTGCCGCCGGTGGCATAGAGGCGCGCCGCGCCACGAATGATCTCGGCGGGCACGCCGGTGATGGCGGCCATGGCTTCGGGGGAATTGTCTTCGCGCAGGACGAATTCCTTCCAATCCTTGTATGACTGCAGGTCGCAGCGTTCCTGGATGTAGGACTCGTTCTGCAGGCCTTCCGAAAGGATCACATGAGCCAGCGCCGTGATGATGGCGGTGTTGGTGCCGGGGCGCAGCTTCAGGTGATAGTCGGCCTTCAGGTGCGGCGACTTGACCATCTCGGTGGTGCGCGGATCGATCACGATCAGCCTGGCGCCCTGGCGCACGCGACGCTTGATCTGCGAAGCGAACACCGGATGGCCGGCCGCCGGGTTGGCTCCCATGATGAGGATGACGTCCGACTTCATCACCGATTCAAAGGTCTGCGTCCCGGCCGATTCACCGAGGGTCTGCTTCAGGCCATACCCGGTCGGCGAGTGGCAGACGCGGGCGCAGGTATCGACGTTGTTGTTGCCGAAGGCGGCGCGCACCAGTTTCTGGACCAGATAGGTTTCTTCGTTGGTGCAGCGGGAAGAGGTAATGCCGCCGATGGAATCCTTGCCATGCTTGGCCTGGATGCGGCGGAACTCGCTGGCCGCATACGACAGCGCTTCCTCCCACGACACTTCGCGCCAGGGATCGTTGATGCTCTTGCGGATCATGGGATTCAGGATGCGGTCCTTGTGGGTCGCATAGCCCCAGGCAAAGCGGCCCTTGACGCAGGAGTGGCCCTGGTTCGCCTTGCCATCCTTGTACGGCACCATGCGCACCACTTCATTGCCCTTCATCTCGGCCTTGAAGGAACAACCCACGCCGCAATACGCGCAGGTGGTGACTTTGCTGTGCTCGGCCTGGCCCAGCATGATGACAGTCTTTTCCGTCAGCGTCGCGGTCGGGCAGGCCTCCACGCAGGCACCGCAGGAGACGCATTCGGATTCCATGAAGGCTTCCATCTGCCCGGCCGAAACGCGCGACTCGAAACCGCGGCCGTTGATGGTCAGCGCAAAGGTGCCTTGCGTTTCTTCGCAAGCCCGCACGCAGCGGTTGCAGACGATGCACTTGGAAGGATCATAGGTGAAGTAGGGATTGGATTCATCCTTCTTCATCTTGGTGTGGTTCTCGCCCTCGTAGCCATAGCGCACTTCGCGCAGGCCGACCACGCCAGCCATGTCCTGCAGTTCGCAGTTGCCGTTGGTCGGGCAGGTCAGGCAATCCAGCGGATGGTCGGAGATGTAGAGTTCCATCACGCCACGCCGGATCTCGGCCAGCTTGGGGGTCTGCGTCTGCACCTTCATGCCCGGTTCGCAGGGCGTGGTGCAGGAGGCCGGATAGCCCTTCATCTTGCGGCCATCCTTTTCGATTTCCACCAGGCACAGGCGGCAGGAACCGAAGGGTTCCAGGCTGTCGGTGGCGCACAGCTTGGGCACGTTGATGCCGGCCTCGACCGAGGCGCGCATGACCGAGGTGCCGGCCGGGACCGTCACGGCCACGCCGTCGATCTCCAGCGTGACCATCTGTTCCGAGGCACGTGCGGGCGTGCCGTAATCCGTTTCGTTGAGCTGATTCATGGTGCAACTCCTTGCATTCGCTGATGCGCTGATGCGCTAAATCGCTGATGGGATCAGGCTGCCTGTTCGCCGGGCGCGCCGAAGTCTTCGGGGAAATGGTTCAGGGCCGACAGCACCGGGAACGGCGTCATGCCGCCCATGGCACAGAGCGAACCATTGACCATGGTGTCGCACAGGCTCTTCAACAGATGGATCTGCTGCGGGCGTTCCTCGTTGGCGATGATCTTGTCGATCACTTCCACGCCGCGTGTGGAGCCGATGCGGCAAGGAGTGCACTTGCCGCAGGATTCGACGGCACAGAATTGCATGGCGTAGCGAGCCTGTCTGGCCATATCGACACTGTCGTCAAACGCCACCAGCCCGCCATGCCCGATCATCGCGCCGATCGCGGCGAAAGCTTCATAGTCGAGCGGTGTATCGAATTGCGAGGGTGGCAGGTACGCGCCCAGCGGCCCGCCCATCTGCACCGCGCGAATCGGCCGTCCCGAGGCACTGCCGCCGCCGAAGTCCTCCAGCAACTGGCGCAGCGTGAGGCCGAACGCTTTCTCCACCAGGCCACCTTGTTTGATGTTGCCGGCCAGCTGGAAGGGCAGCGTGCCGTGCGAGCGGCCTACGCCATAGTTCTTGTAGAAGTCCGCGCCGCGCGCCAGGATCACCGGCACCGAGGCCAGCGAGATCAGGTTGTTGATGACGGTCGGCTTGCCGAACAGGCCCTCGATGGCCGGCAGCGGCGGCTTGGCGCGCACCACGCCGCGCTTGCCTTCCAGGCTTTCCAGCATCGCTGTTTCTTCGCCGCAGATGTAGGCTCCTGCGCCCTTGCGCACTTCCAGCCGGAAGGATTTGCCGGAGCCGAGAATGTCATCGCCCAGGTAGCCGCGCGCGGCGGCGATGGCGATGGCTTCGTTCATCGTCGCAATCGCATGCGGATATTCGGAGCGCACGTAGACGTAGCCCTCGGTCGCGCCAACTGCGACGGCAGCGATGGTCATGCCTTCGATCAGCGTGAAGGGATCGTCCTCCATGATCATGCGATCCGAGAAGGTGCCGGAGTCGCCCTCGTCGGCATTGCAGACCACGTACTTCTGCGCGGCCGGTGCGCGCAGCACGGTCTGCCACTTGATGCCGGTCGGGAAGGCCGCACCGCCGCGGCCACGCAAACCCGAATCGATCATTTGCTGGACGATGGCCTCCGGTGTCTTGGCCAGCGCATTCTTCAACCCGGCATAACCTTCATGCGCCAGATAATCGTCCATCGAGAGCGGATCGATGATGCCGACCCGCGCGAAGGTCAGGCGCTCCTGGTTCTTGAGGAAGCCGATTTCTTCAGTCAGGCCCAGATGCAGCGTGTGCTGGCCTCCTGCGAGCAGCCCTGCATCGAAGAGGCCACTAACATCCTCCGGAGACACGGGCCCGTAGGCCACGCGGCCGGCTGCGGTGGCCACTTCCACCAGTGGCTCCAGCCAGAACATGCCGCGCGAACCGTTGCGCACCAGCTTGATGGACTGGCCGCGCTTTTGCGCTTCGGCAGCGATGGCGGCGGCGACTTCGTTGGCCCCGAGGGCCAGCGCGGTCGAGTCGCGCGGGACATAGATGGTCACGGTTTCGTGCGTACTCATCATGCCTCCCGCTTGGCCTGGATCAGGCGCTTGAATTTGTCGGCATCGACGCGGGCGTGCAGCTCGTCGTCGAGGGTGAGGTTGGGACCGATGGCGCACTGGCCCAGGCAATACACCGGTTCCAGCGTGAACTGGCCATCGGCGCTGGTTTCATGGAAACCGCAACCCAGCACATTCTGCGCATGCTCGGCCAAGGCCTCGCTGCCACGCGCCTGGCAGGCCTCGGCGCGGCACACCTGCACCACGTGGCGGCCGGCTGGTTCCTGGCGGAAGAAGTGATAGAACGAGATCACGCCATGCACCTCGGCGCGCGACACGTTCAACTCGCCCGCAATCATCGGGACCGCATCGGCCGGGATGTAGCCGACCTTGTCCTGGATGCCGTGCAGGATGGGGAGCATGGCGCCGGCCATGTCCTTGCGCTCGGCGATGATGCCGCGCACCGCCGCCACGTCGAAAACCTGTTGCCTCTTCATTGTTGCCTCCTGTGTTGCTTCAATGCGGTCCTTGTCCTTCTCCCGGAGGATCTTCTGCGGACCGCGCAAATGACGAATGAAAGGAAAGAGCCGCGCCTAGGGAGGAGCAGCCTGTGGAAAGCAGATCAAGGGATGGGGAGAACAATGCGGCGGCATGACGCTGCCCCGGTGAAGGGTGCGCACGGCCGTGCGAGATGAACCAGCTGGTCTCCGTTGTTTCATGTTCGCCCTGCCTTGATGGGTTGGTGTGAACACTGCGGATGCTGGCCTGCCCTTGCCGGGGACGGGCCATGCTCCTGTTTTTTGATAGTCGCTGACACAAGCTGCCCTGGTTCACGGGGCCATGGCAGCTTGTGTCAGCGGCTTTCGCCGCTGCGGTCCTGCGTGCAGGCCGGGTGGAGCCGGCCTGCGGATGTAACAATGACTTGACTACAAATTCACACGACTGCGTAATCGAAAATTACATCGTCGTTGAGGTGTTGCACAATCAGCGGAACAGCACGGCCGACTTCTGCAGCACCAGGGTGATACCCCAGATCAGCGGAATGCCGACGGCCGCCCAGGCCAGGCCGATGAACAGCGGGTTGCCGCCGCTGCCGATCTGCGACATGTCGCCCGAACCGGCGGTGACGGCTGCATCGGCGGCCGACTTTTCGTGGGCCAGCTGCTTTTCACGGGCCAGTTCTTCCGGCGTCATGAAGTGCTTGGCCGCGACCGGGCGGATCAGCAGGTTGCAGATCAGGCCCAGCACCAGCATGCCGGCCAGGATGTACATGGTGGTGTTGTAGACCTCGTTCTTGGGCATGCCCAGGGACAGCTGGTACTCACGCATGTAGTTCACCACCACCGGGCCCAGGATGCCGGCGGTCGCCCACGCGGTCAGCAGGCGGCCGTGGATGGCGCCCACCATCTGGGTACCGAACAGGTCGGCCAGGTAAGCAGGGACAGTGGCGAAGCCGCCGCCATACATCGACAGGATGATGCAGACTGCGCCGACGAACAGCGGGATGTTGCCGGACTTGGCCGACCACGGCAGGCTCACGTACAGCACGAAGCCCAGCACGAAGAAGATGGCGTAGGTCATCTTGCGGCCGAAGAAGTCCGAGCACGAAGCCCAGGCGAAACGGCCACCGATGTTGAACAGCGAGATCAGGCCCGTGAAGCCGGCAGCCAGTGCCGCGATACCGGCCTTCTGCTCGACCGACAGGTCATTGAAACCGATGTCCACGCCCAGCAGCTTGCCGCCAAAGACTTCCTGCAGCATCGGCGAAGCGATGCCGATGACGCCGATACCGGCCGACACGTTCAGGCAGAGCACCAGCCACACCAGCCAGAACTGGGGAATGCCCCAGACCTTGGAGACGTGCACGTGGTTCTGGGTGATCATGGTCGCCGAGGACTTGGCCACCGGCGGGGTCCAGCCAGCCGGCTTCCAGCCGGTGGGCGGCACGCGGTAACCGAAGGCACCGGCCATCATGAAGACGAAGTAGATGACGGCCATGACCACGAAGGTTTCCCACACGCCCACGGAGGTGGGGGAGGCAAACTTCTTCATCAGCGCATCGGCCAGCGGGGTGCCGACCAGGGCACCACCGCCGAAGCCCATGATGGCCATACCGGTGGCCATGCCGCGACGGTCAGGGAACCACTTGATCAGGGTCGACACCGGCGAGATGTAGCCCAGGCCGAGACCGACGCCGCCGATGACGCCGGAGCCCAGCCACATCAGCCAGATCTGGTGCGTCTTCACGCCCAGGGCCGAGATCAGCAGGCCGCCGCACCAGCAGATGGCAGCCACCACACCGGCCTTGCGCGGACCGGCGTGTTCCAGCCAGCCGCCCCACAGCGCAGCGGAGATGCCCAGCAGGACGAAGAACATCGTGTACATCCAGCCCAGCATGGAAATCTTCCAGTCACAGGTGGACGAGAAGACTTGCGCGAAGAAGCCGATATCGGCACCGCAAGCGATGGGCGCGGTCACGCCCAGGGCCTTGGACAGCGGCAGCCAGAACACGGAGAAACCGTAGGCCATGCCGATGCACAGGTGGATTGCGAGCGCTGCTGGCGGTACCAGCCAGCGATTGAAGCCAGGCTTGGCGACCGTGTGTTCCTTGTTCAGGAAATCGAAAGCCATTATTCCTCCGAATATTTTATGAGTGTGTGATGTGGGCAAATCGAAGGAAGGATTGCATCGCAAAGCCGGTAGGGGCGGATCGTGACACCGACCCATCTTTGCGGCGATATCCTTCTCTTTTCGTTTATTTATTTATGTACAACACCGCATATATTTTCTATCATTTATGCAGGGTGACGCGAAATTATCACCGATAAACGGCCGTTTCAATATGCTTTCTTTCACATAAATGTTCAAAGTCCACATCAAACCTCACTGGGAAATCGCCTACGACAACGAGGCGGCGCTGGACACGGCCAACTTGTTGACCCTGCTCACCGCGATCCAGCAGAGCGGCTCGATTGCGCGTGCCGCGCAATTGACGCGCTATTCCTATCGCCACGCCTGGGGCCTGCTGCGCGAGGCCGAGCGCCTGTTCGGCAACGCCCTCATTGAAAGCGGGCGTGGCCGCGGCACCACACTGACCGATTTCGCCAGCAAGCTGTTGTGGGCCGATCGCCTGGTGACGGCGCGTCTCTCCCCTACCCTCGACAGCCTGGCCTCGGAGCTGGAAGTGGAGCTGGGCAAGACGGTGGAAGGCAAATCCGAGAAGGTGCGCCTGAATGCCAGCCACGGCTTTGCGGTGGCGGCGCTGCTCAACAAGATCAATGAAGGCCGCCTGCCGGTGGAGGTGCGCTACCGCCACAGCACCGATGCGGTGGCGGCGCTGTCGCGCCAGGAATGCGATCTGGCGGGCTTCCATGTGCCGCTGGGCGAATTCGAGAAACCGGCCATCGCCACCTATGCCAAGTGGCTCAACAAGCGCAGCGATTGCCTGATCCACCTGGCCATCCGCAACCAGGGCCTGTTCGTCGAGCCGGACAATCCCAAGGGCTTGCGCGGCCTGGCTGACCTCACCCGCACCGACCTGCGTTTCGTCAACCGCGAAGCCGGATCGGGCACGCGCATGCTGCTGGAACTGATGCTCAATGGTGCCGGCATCCCCCACAAGAAGATCAACGGTTTCGAGAACACCGAGTTCACGCACTCGGCGGTGGCCGCCTTCATCGCCAGCGGCATGGCCGATGTCGGCTTCGGCGTGCAGACGGCGGCGCATCGCTTCGGCCTGGGCTTCATCCCGCTGGTGCGCGAACGCTACTTCTTCGCGCTGCCGGCGGCGTCCTTGCAGGATCCGCTGATCCGCTCGGTGATCGATATCCTGCAATCGGATAGCTTCCGCAAGGTGGTCAACAACCTGGCCGGCTATGACGCCAACGACATGGGCAAGATCCAGACCATCAAGGAAGCCTTCGGCTGACCGCTACCGGCCCGAGGCCACACTGCACCAAGCGCCGCTTGTGGGCGTGGGGCGAAGCGGCTACACTCGCGCCCCTGGCCTGCTGCCGTCCTGGCAGCAGGCGCTTCTCTTTTCGCTGCCACGCCTCCCTGCGCCATGAATTCCGCTGCAAGCCATTCCCCCGCCCTGCCTGCTCCCCTGCCTGCGATGCCTGCACTGGCGGGCATGGATGCGCGCCTGCTACGCCTGCTCGATGCGGTTCTCGATGAAGTCCATCTGGCGCGTGCTGCGGCGCGTGTGGGCCTGCCCCTGCCGGCCGCAGCCAGTGCGCTGGAACGGTGCCGTCAGTTGCTGCGTGATCCGCTGCTGGAAGATGGCGGCACGCAGATGCGGCTGACGGCCACGGCACAGGCGCTGCGTGAGTCAGTGCGCCAGATGCTGGCCGGCGATGCGCAGGCGCAGACGGCCAGCCCGGCGCAGCAGGTGCCATTGCAAGCCGCAGTGGCGCAGCGCGTGCGCATCCTCATGCCGGACTATCCAGCGCAAGTGGTGGCGCATGCGTTGTATCAGGAGCTGGCTGCCGAGCTGCCGTCACTGGATCTGGAATTCCAGACCTGGCTGGGCGATGCCGATGCCGCCGCCCGACTGGAACGCGGGCAGACCGATCTGGTACTGGGCGCGACCAGGCCGACCGGCCAGCTGCGCGGACGTGAAGTGCTGCAGGAGCGCTGCGTGGCCGTGATGCGGCGCGATCATCCGGCAGCGCATGCGCTGACCTTGTCACGCTGGCTCTCGTATCCGCACCTGCAGATCGCCTGCCACGACACGCTCAACCGCATGATCGACGAGCAGATCGCCATGCAGGGCCTGCGTCGTCGCGTGGGCATGGTGATCCCGAATTTCCTGATGGCCCCGGCACTGTTGCAGGGCTCGGACCTGATCGCGGTCATGCCCATGCATTGCGTGCCTGCCGCGACCGCCGCGCATCCGGTGGCGCTGACTTGTCTGCGCCCGCCCCTGCCGCTGGAGGCGCCGCCGCTGCGTTTGCTGCAGCATCGCCGTCACGCGGAAGATGCCTCGGTGGCGCTGGTGGCGCAGGTGCTGGAGCGCATCGTGCGGCAGCGATTCGACGGACGTTGAACGCAAATCTCACTTCTCTGGCGCACCACCTCTCCCCGTTCGAACTGAGTAGCCGCAAAGCGGCGTATCGAAGGCGCACCGTACGCAGCGCCTTCGATACGCGCCTGGCGGCGCTACTCAGTCCGAACGGGGAGTGACAGATTCAACGAGGCTATCGCCAGCTCACACCGTCGCCGACGATGCCGTGACATCCAGATGCTTCTGCAGGAAGCGCACGCATTCCCGCACCTTGGCCGAATTCTTCAACTGCATCGGATAGACCGCACACAGGTCGGCCTCCTGGAAATACTGCGGCAGCACCCGCACCAAGCGCCCGCGCTTGAGGCTGTCGGCCACATCCCAGATCGAACGCAGGATGATGCCGTGCCCATCCACCGCCCACTGGTGGATGATCTCGCCGTGGTTGGAGGCCAGCCCGCCCGAGACCTTCACCGTCTCCTGCCCCTTGGGGCCCATCATGCGCCAGATCCCGAAGGACTGGTTGCGCTCGCGGATCACCAGGCACTGGTGCTGGCGCAGCGCCGCCAGGTCGGGAGGCGCGCCATGCTTCTTCAAATACGCCGGACTGGCGCACAGCACGCGCTGGCTGGGCAGGATGCGCTTGGAGAACAGGTGCGGCTCATGCCCCGCGCCCACGCGGATATCGAGGTCGATGCCCTCGTTGACCAGATCGATCTGCCGGTCGACCAGCTCCAGCTGTATCTTCAGTTCCGGATGTTCGCTGGCAAAGCGCGACAGCAGCGGCGACACCACCTTGCGCCCCAGGCCGAAGCTGGTACTGATCTTCAACAAGCCGCGCGGCACGCGCTTGGCGCTGCTGACGGTTTCCATCATCTGCTCGACATCATCGAGAATCTTGCGCGCCCATTCGTGGACATTGCCGCCATCTTCGGTCATGACCACGCTGCGCGTGGTGCGATGGAACAGGCGCACGCCCAGCGCCTGTTCCAGCAGGGCGATGCGCTTGCTGATGTAGGCCGGCGAGGCACCGACCTCGCGCGCCGATTCGGCGAAGTTGCTGTGGCGGGCCACCACGCAGAACAAGCGCAGGTCTTCGAGCAGGGGAGAATTGTTCACGATATGTAGGCATTGGAGTCCACGATCTGTGGATTATAGTCCCGGACCGCCCTCCTCCCCCAACCTGACGAGACGCGGCGCATCGCCTGCCCCATCGGCCAATTTCCCGCAAGCGCCCGAAATGTGGCAGTCTTGCGCAATCGCAACGAATTCTCTTGGAGTAGCAGCATGAGCCTCATCGACGAACAGGAAGTCCCGCCCGATCTCCCTCATATCCAGCGCATCGAAGTCAACCAGCTGCAATGCCTGCGCGTGCAGACCGAGCGCGCCGAACTGCTGATCGCCGAGCAAGGCGCGCAGGTGCTGCGCTACCAGGTGCACGGCCAGGAACCGGTGATCTGGATGAGCGAGGAAGCCGCCTTCGAGGCCGGCAATTCGGTACGTGGCGGCATCCCGGTGTGCTGGCCGTGGTTCGGCGACCTCATGCGCAATCCGCCGCAAGTACAAGCGCTGCACGCCGGTGGACGCCTGCCGGCGCACGGCCTGGTGCGCGGCATTGACTGGCTCCTGATGGAAAACGCCATCGAAGGCGACACCGTGCGCCTGGTCCTGGCCATCCCGCCGACGACCGAATCGCCCGCCCTGCGCCACCTGCCGCCGGGCATAGAGCTGCGCCTGGAAATCCTGCTGGACGACCGCCTGCACCTGAAACTCACCACCCGCAATGGCAGCGAACAGCACATCGCCCTCACGCAAGCGCTGCACAGCTACTTTGCCGTCAGCAGCATCCACAACGTGACGGTCGATGGCCTCGAAGGCCAGCGCTACATCGAAACGCTGGAAGGCTGGGCCGAGCGCGAGCAGAAGCGTCCGCTGGTGGTCAGCAGCGAGACCGACCGCATCTATCTGGACCTACCGCCGCACCTGGCCATCCGCGACGAGGGCTGGAACCGCCGCATCCACATCGAGGCCAGCGGTTCCACTTCGGCCGTGGTCTGGAACCCGTGGGTGAGCAAGGCGCGCCGCCTGTCGCAGTTTGCCGATGATGCCTGGCAGCGCATGCTCTGCATCGAGACCGCCAACGTGATGGACGACCTGGTGGAACTGGAACCGGGTGCCGAACACACCATGGGCGTGAGCATCTGGGGCGAGACACTGGGCGGCTGACGCGGCCCTCGCAGCAGACTCCCCCGAAAAAGGCAGTACCGTCATGACGGCACTGCCTTTTTTCATGGCTGACGTTTTCTGCACTGTTCACGAATCGTGTTTTATAAAATCACCAGTTCGTGGATGATCCCACGCGGGAAGCGATTTATGATGGCTGCACTTTACAGACCCGGCATGCCGGTTTCCCCTTTCTCCAGAGGAGCAGCAACGATGAGCAAGACCCACAAGATCGCCGTGATCGCCGGTGACGGCATCGGCCAGGAAGTGATGCCCGAAGGCCTGCGCGCGGTCGAGGCCGCTGCCAGGAAGTTCGGCATCGACATCGAGTTCAGCCATTTCGACTGGGCGCACTGCGGCTATTACGCGCAGCACGGCAAGATGATGCCGGATGACTGGTTCGATCAGTTGAAGGGTTTTGAAGCCATCTTCTTCGGCGCGGTCGGCTGGCCGGCCACGGTGCCTGATCACGTCTCGCTGTGGGGTTCGCTGCTGAAATTCCGCCGCGATTTCGACCTCTACGTCAACCTGCGTCCGGTGCGCCTGATGCCGGGCGTGCCCTGCCCGCTGGCCAACCGCAAGCCGGGCGACATCGATTTCTACGTGGTGCGCGAGAACACCGAAGGCGAGTACTCTGCCATCGGCGGCCGCATGTTTGAAGGCACCGAGCGCGAGACCGTGATCCAGGAATCGGTGTTCAGCCGCAAGGGCACCGACCGCATCCTGAAATTCGCTTTCGACCTGGCGCAGAGCCGTCCCAAGAAGCACCTGACCTCGGCCACCAAGTCCAACGGCATCGCCATCACCATGCCTTACTGGGATGAGCGCGTGGAAGCCATGGGCGCCAAGTATCCCGACGTGCGCCGCGACAAGTACCACATCGACATCCTGACCGCGCACTTCGTGCTGAACCCGGACCGCTTCGATGTGGTGGTGGCCTCCAACCTGTTCGGCGACATCCTCTCCGACCTCGGCCCGGCCTGCGCCGGCACCATCGGCATTGCGCCCTCGGCCAACATCAATCCGACGCGCGAACTGCCATCGCTGTTCGAGCCGGTGCACGGTTCGGCGCCGGACATCTTCGGCAAGAACATCGCCAACCCGGTGGCCACGATCTGGTCCGGTGCGATGATGCTGGACTTCCTGGGCAATGGCGAAGGCAAGTACCGCCAGGCGCACGACGCCATGCTGGCGGCCATCGAAGAGGTGCTGGTCAACGGACCGACCACGCCGGACCTGGGCGGCAAGAGCAATACGACCGAAGTGGGCAAGGCGATTGCTGCAGCGATCTGATCGCTGACCGCTCTTCATTGCAGCAACAAGTGGCTCGCCTGGTGCGGGCCATTTTTTCGTGGGGCATTTCATGCGGTGGGGCCATGTTCAATCGTAAAGGGCATGTTAGGATGGCCGCACTTTCATTTTTCGCGATCGATGAGTTGGACATGGCTGCAAGCCTGCGCATGACAGGACACCGCTTGCTGGCGGAGCTGCTCTTCTGGAGCATCACGCTGGTGCTGTTGCTGGAGGACGATGTCGCCATGCTGGCCATGATGCTGACCTGACGCGACGCCCTGCCCGACATGTATCCACGCTTTTCTTCTTTCTTCTCCACGCCACGCCTGTCCCTTCTGCTGGCGACGGCACTGGCTGCGGCCTGCCTGCCGGCGCATGCCGAGTGGATGCCGCTGGGGGAGAACAACATCGGCAGCTTCTTCATCGACAAGGGCAGCATCGTCAACACGCGCAGCGTGCGGCAGGCGCAGATCCTGCTGAACTGGAACCGTCCGCAGCTGCTGATGGGCCAGGGCAGCAAGACGTATTACCTGTCGGAGATCTCGACCGCCTACTTTGACTGCTCGGCGCGCCAGCTCGGCTTTGGCAGCCGCAAGATGTATGCGCAGGCCGATGGCAAGGGTCAATTGCTGCTGGCACCGCAGCTGGCGTATTCGGACGTGAAGCTGCAGGATCCGATACCTGGTTCGACGGGGGAACGGGCGATTGAGGCGGTGTGCGGTAAATAATTTTCACATCAGTGGTGCACCGGGGGTCTTCAGG
>NZ_DBIC01000100.1:0-6920 GCF_002296545.1 Herbaspirillum sp. UBA812
GGGCATGTTGACAAGCGGCTCGTACTTGTCGAGCGCTTTGTTGAGCCCGGCCATCATGTCGCCGATGACCTTTTCATTGGCTTCCACGTTGGCCTCGTTGCCGGGCAGCAGGTGCTGCAGTTGCACGGTGCGAATGCGGGCCAGCGCCACCTTGGCTTCCAGCGGATAGCGCACGCTGGGCAGGGAATTGGTCGCAATCTCGGTGGACGCATCGTTGACGCGCGAGAGTTGCACGATGGAAAACACCCCCAGCACGCCAGTCAGCAGCAGGATGGTGGCGAAGGTCAGGAGCAGCTTGCGGGCGATGCGCAGATCGTAGAACCAGTTCATGGCGTTTCCTTGGCGTGGGATCAGATGGGATGCGGCGCGGCAATGCAGGCGGGGGCTCGGGCGATGGATGGCGGGCAGAAGCGGATTGCCATTTACGTCCAATGCTTCAGTGTAGGAGCCGGGTGCCAGGGATCAAAGCCCCAACAGCCGGGCTTTTGTTGTCCAAATTTTCATATCGGCTCCAAACCACGCTACCGCACGCAAGCGCCCCGCTTTGGGTATCATGGCGGCCACCTTGTCCCAACCTGATCATTGGATGAACGCCTCATGCTGATTGTTTTGTCTCCCGCCAAATCGCTGGACTACGACACACCGCCCACCACGGACCTCCACACTACACCGGCCTTCGTGCCGCGCTCGGCGGAACTGATCGAAGTCCTCAAGACCAAGTCGCCGGCCGAGATCGGCAGCCTCATGGGCATCTCCGACCAGTTGTCGGTGCTCAACGTGAACCGCTATGCCAGCTGGTCGCGCAAGTTCACCACCAAGAACGCCAAACAGGCGGTGCTGGCCTTCAACGGCGATGTCTACGAGGGGCTGGATGCGGGCTCGCTCAAGGCCAAGCAGCTCGACTACCTGCAGAACCACGTGCGCATCCTGTCGGGCCTGTACGGCATGCTGCGTCCGCTGGACCTGATGCAGCCGTATCGCCTGGAGATGGGCACCAAGCTGGCCAATCCGGGCGGCAAGGATCTTTATGCCTTCTGGGGCAACGAGATCACCGAAGCGCTCAATGACGAACTGGCGGCACAGAAGACGCCGGTGCTGGTGAACCTGGCTTCGGAGGAATACTTCAAGGTGGTCAAGCCCAAGCTGCTCAAGGCGCAGGTGATCTCGCCGGTGTTCGAGGACTGGAAGGGCGGCAAGTACAAGATCATTTCCTTCTACGCCAAGCGGGCGCGCGGCCTGATGGCGCGCTATGCGGCCGAGAAGAACATCAGCCAGCCGGAAAAGCTGAAGGCCTTCGACGTCGAAGGCTATGCCTTCGCGCCGGAAGCCTCCAGCGAGAGCAGTTGGGTGTTCCGCCGCAAGCTGGAAGGCTGAGCGGCACGCGGCGGTGCCGGAGCGGAGCTGCGCGCTTGAGCGCAGCGGCTGGGCAGATCAGGCCTCGGGCGGAGTGGTCGCAGTCTGCGATCGGGCCGTCTCCCGCGCCACCAGTTGCCAGCTGCGCTGAGCGCCGAAGCCCAGGAAGAGCATGAAACTGAGGTACATCAGCAGGAAGCTCCAGAAGATTGCATCGACCTGGGAGGCCGCTGCCGTGCCGTAGCAGGCACCCGCGCAGCGAGCGGGCGGGGAAATCATGCCGATCAGGTACAGGCCGACGAAGGTGGTGGAGATGCTGCCCAGGATGCTTGCCGTCAACAGCCCCGCCGCACGCTTGAGCGTGAAGATACGGTCTTGGGTGCGTTGATGGATGTGCTTCATGCGATTGACGAAGAAGCCGATGACGGCCAGCGGCGGCAGCGCCAGGCCGGCCGCGACGGCAGTGAGAAGTCCGTTGCTCATGGTGTTGTTTTTTCTGATCTTCTGTTGAAGGGGCCGGGACACGGTCTCACGCTGCCCTGTCTGGCGAGCGACCTGCGCGCAATTCGCCGGGGCAGGCGATCGGCAAGATAGACCGCCCGCCCGAAGCCGCGTTCACTTCACTCCAAACGAAAATGCCGCCCGGTTCATCACCGGGCGGCATTTTTTCATCAGCACACGATCGTCAGACCTGCGTGGCAATGGCTTCCATTACCAGACCTTCCACCACGGCTTGGCCTTCTGCTTGGGACCGCCGTTGTACCAAGGGCTGTTGGGGTAGGTGGCCTGGATGATGCGTTCGGTATCTTCCTTCAGCTTGGTCTGGCCCAGGGCTTCATAGGAGCGCATCAGGATGAACAGCGCCTCTTCATTGGCCGGGGAGTCCGGATATTGCTTGATGGCCGCTTGCGCACGGTTGGCGGCTGACACGTAGGCACCACGGCGGAAGTAGTAGTTGGCCACGTGGACGTCGTACTGGGACATGGCATTGACCAGGTATTTCATGCGGGCAATGGCGTCCGGGGTGTACTTGCTTTCCGGGAAACGTTCGGCCAGCAGCTTGAACGAATCGAAGGCGTCACGCATGGCCTTGGGATCGCGCTCGGTGTTGTCCTGGTCGGTGAAGGTGTCGAAGATGCTGGTGCGATCATTGAAGTTGATCAGGCCACGCAGGTAATACATGTAGTCGACATCGGGGTGGTTCGGGTGCAGCTTGATGAAGCGGTCCACCGCCGCCAGGCCTTGTGCCTGCTCGTTCTGGCGGTAGTAGGCGTAGGCGATGTCCATCTGCGCCTGCTGGGCGTAGGTGCCGAACGGGTAGCGCGATTCCAGCTTCTCGAAATACTTGATGGCCTTGTCGTAGCCGCCGGCATTCAGTTCATCCTTGGCTTCCGAGTATAATTTCGAGGCAGACCAGCCGACCGTCTCGTCTTTTTGTTCCGGCAAGAGGCCGCAGGCGGTGAGCGAGAGGGCAAAACCGATGATGAAGAACTTCAATAAGATTTTGTGCATGACTCTTGTGTGCTTGTCTGGGACTATCAGTTGTGCATGGCGCTGAGCGCCTACCCGAGCCGGCTGCATCGATACCCGAAATACAATCAACCCGATCCGGCGATTATAGCTGATGTCACGTAAGAAACCCCTTCCGATTACAAAAGGCGATGAGCCTGTAAAGACCGACCTCCCGCTGGAGGACGATTTCGATGACGGCGAGCAAGCCGGCGACGAAAGCGTCTCCGGCCTGGAGCCCCTGAGTTTCCGCCTGGATGACGAGGTCATCGGCCAGCGGCTGGACAAGGTTCTGTCCGGCCTCATGCCCGAATTCTCGCGCAGCCGCATCCAGCAATGGATCGAAGACGGCCACGTCACCGTCGACGGCGCGCCCGCCAAGGGCAAGATGACCATGCTGGGCGACGAGCTGGTGGAGGTGGCACCGCAATCGGTGCCGGCCGACCAGCCCTATGCCCCTGAAGCCATGGCGCTGGACATCCTGCACGAGGACAAGTCCATCATCATCCTCAACAAGCCTGCCGGCCTGGTGGTGCATCCGGCGGCCGGCAACTGGAGCGGCACGCTGCTCAACGGCCTGTTGCATCATTGCCCGGGCCTGGCCAACGTGCCGCGCGCCGGCATCGTGCACCGGCTGGACAAGGAAACCAGCGGACTGATGGTGGTGGCCAAGACCCTGGCCGCCCAGACCGACCTGGTGCGCCAGTTGCAGGCACGCAGCATGAAGCGCCAGTATCTGGCCCTGGTTTGGGGCCTGCCGCAGCTGTCCGGCACCATCAACGCGCCGATGGCACGCCATCCGCGCGACCGCATCAAGATGGCGGTGTCGCAAAGCATGCGCGCCAAGCCGGCGGTGACCCATTACCGTCGCCTGGCCACCGGCGAGATCGATCGCAAGCCGGTCAGCCTGGTGCATTGCCGCCTGGAAACCGGCCGTACCCACCAGATCCGCGTGCATCTGCAGTCGCTGGGTTTCGCGCTGGTGGGCGATGCGCTCTATGGCAAGCAGCACCTGGCCTCGGTCTTCCCGCGCCAGGCCCTGCTGGCCGGGCGCCTGGGCCTGGTGCATCCCACCTCGGGCAAGTTCCGCCAGTGGGCCGCGCCCTTGCCGGCGGATATCGAAGCTCTGCTCAAGAGCGCCAACATCGATCCGGCCCTGGCGGTGATCCCCGAGATGAGCGAGGAAGCCGATCCGGTCCTGGGCGACTATGACGAAGACGATGACGACTATTGAGCGAGCCCGTCCATGGAATTGCTGATCCCCGACTGGGCTGCGCCTGCCAACATCGGTGCCCTGACCACGCTGCGTGCAGGCGGCTTCAGTTCCGCGCCGTATGGCGACGGGCAGGGCGGTGGCGGCCTGAACCTGGGCACGCATGTCGACGATGACCCGGCGCTGGTAGCGCGCAATCGTGCGCTGCTGCGCCGTTTGTTGCCGTCCGAACCGGCCTGGCTGACGCAGGTGCATGGCGTCGCCGTACTGGACGCCGCCGCATTGCCCGATCGGCCCACGGCTGATGCATGCATCAGCAGCACGCCCGGCGCGGTGTGCGTGATGATGACGGCCGATTGCCTGCCGGTGCTGTTCTGCGACCGCGCCGGCACGGTGGTCGGCGCGGCCCATGCGGGTTGGCGCGGACTGGCCGGCGGCGTGCTCGAAGCCACCGTGGCCGCCATGCGCGCGCGCGGCGCGCAGGACATCATCGCCTGGCTGGGGCCGGCCATCGGGCCGGAACAGTTCGAGGTCGGTGCCGAAGTGCGCGAGGCCTTCATTACGCAGCAGACAGCAGCGCAACATGCCTTTCGCGCTTATCCGGGCCGTCCCGGCAAGTACCTGGCCGACATCTATCAGCTGGCCCGCCAGCGGCTGGCCAGCATGGATGTGCATGATGTCAGCGGTGGCAGTCTGTGTACCGTGAGCGATGCACGTTTCTATTCCTATCGGCGAGACAAGACCACCGGGCGCATGGGCTCGCTGGTCTGGCTCAAATGACGATGGCGGCTCTGCGGAGCCGCCATTTTTCTTGATGCCTCACGGGTGGCGCTGCAAGGCATGGATCAGTTCGCGCGTAGGTCCCGGCAAGCCCTCCAATCCGCGCACGCAGATGAGCAGCTGGCGGCGGCTCCAGCCGTCGGTGAGCGGGATGGCGCGAATGTCCATGTGCGCCGCGCAGTCCTGGGCCGCCGTCGCCGGAATCACGGCCACGCCGACCTGATGCTCTACCATGCGGCAGATGCCGTCGAAGCTGCGCAGCCGCACGCGGTATTGCAGACGCCGCCCGGCACGCGTGGCATGGCCGGAGAGATGCTGCTGCAGCGCGCTGTCGCCCGACAGCCCGACGAAATCCTCTCCCAGCAATTCGCTGAAGGCCAGTGACTTGCGGCGCGCCAGCGCATGCTTCTTCGATAGCACCGCCACCAGATGATCCTGGCGGAAGGGATAGGTCTGCAGCGGCCCGCTGTCGGTGGAGTCGGCGATGATGCCGACATCGGCCACCCCATCGACCACCGCTTGCACCACTTCATAGCTCAGTTTTTCTTCCAGTTCGATATCGGTGTGCGGATGGCGCGCGAGGAAGCGCGCCAGCACCTCCGGCAGGAACTCGGTCATGGCCGAGGTATTGCACAGCAGGCGGATATGGCCTTTCAGGCCTTGCGCATACTGGCCCAGTTCATCGCGCAATTGTTCCATCTGCTGCGCCATCATGCGCGCGTGGTGGGCCAGCGCGCGGCCGGCATCGGTGGTCTGGACGCCGCGCCGGCCGCGCTCCAGCAAGGCGGTGCCCAGAGCATCTTCCATGTTGCGAATGCGCGCGCTGGCCGAGGCCAGCGCCATGTGGGCACGTTCGGCCCCGCCAGTGATGCTGCCGCTTTCCACGATGTGCAGGAAAAGACGCAGGTCGGAGAGTTCAAAGCGATGGCTCATCGGCGTACGGGGCACGGGAAGGAGAGGTAGCGAGATATTGTGCCTTCGGCCAGGCCGAAGGCTGGCTAAGTGTATTCCACATTTCCAGCGCGGGCGAGGACTGGCAGACTGGGAATCCCTGATCTTCCGCTGCCTGCCATTCCCGGCCATTTTCCTGTCATGCCCAGCCTGCTTTCCCTCGTCGACATGAATGCCACCATGCTTGCCATGAGCCTGGCAGTATTCCTGCTGGCCGGTTTCGTCAAGGGCGTGATCGGTCTGGGCTTGCCGACGGTGGCGGTCGGATTGCTGAGCCTGGTAATGCCACCGGTACAGGCGGCGGCCTTGCTGATCCTGCCGTCGATGGTCACCAATGGCTGGCAGCTGGCCACCGGGGGCGCGTTCCTGATGCTGGCAAAACGCCTGTGGACGCTGCTCGCCGGCGTAGTGACCGGCACGCTGGCCGGTGCCGGCTTCATGCGCGGCGATGGTGGGCGGCATGCCATCGTGGTGCTGGGCGTAGCACTGATGCTGTACGCGCTGGCCGGTCTGGCGGCGTGGACGCCCACGGTGCTGCCGCAGCGGGAACGCTGGTGGTCGCCCGTGATCGGTCTGGCCACCGGCTTGGTCACGGCGGCCACCGGCGTGTTCGTGATTCCGGTCGTGCCCTATTTGCAGGCGCTGGGTTTGCCGCGTGACCAGTTGATTCAGGCGCTGGGCTTGTCCTTTACGGTCTCCACGCTGGCCCTGGCCGTCAACCTGGGGCAGGGCGGAGCCTTCAGTGCAGGCGTAGGCTGGGCCTCGCTGATCGTGCTGGTGCCAGCCTTGTTGGGCATGGCCATCGGTACCCGCGTGCGGACCTGGGTGCGTCCCGCTACCTTCCGTCGCTGCTTCTTCATCGGCTTGCTGCTGCTGGGAGTGCACCTGGCCTGGCATCTGGTCGATCTGACGGGAGCAGCGCGATGAGCCTCGGTCCCCTCCATCCCTGCGGCTGGCAGATCGAAGGCCCCAAGCAACGCCAGGCCAACGAGGTCCATGTCTATGCCTGGCTCGATGGCAGCATGATCGCCATGCTTGATTGTGAGTTACGTGACAGTGGCGGGTTGAAGTTACGGATGGGCTCTTTCTCGCCCCCCCGGCGCGGGTCGGGCGG
>NZ_DBIC01000145.1:0-8530 GCF_002296545.1 Herbaspirillum sp. UBA812
TGGGGCATCTACAACGCCTCGCCCATCTTCGGCTTCAAGTTCGCTCCCTGGATGACACTGGGCGGCTGGCTGGGCGGCGCCATCGCCTGGCACTTCGCGGCGATGTGGCTGCTGGTGGCCAATGGCCTGTTCTACCTGCTGTATGGCAGCTTCAGCGGCCATTTCCGCCGCCACCTGCTGCCGCTACGCGCAGCCGATGTGGTCAGCGACGCGGTGCAGGCCATGCGCTTTCGCCTGCCGCATCAGCCCGGCGTCTACAACGCGGTGCAGAAGCTGCTGTACTGGGCGGTGATTCTGCTGGGCATCCTGGTAGTGCTGTCGGGTCTGGCGCTGTGGAAGCCGGTGCAGCTGGACTGGCTGGCCGATCTCTTCGGCGGCTTCGACTTTGCGCGCAAGGTGCATTTCGCCGCGATGGCCGGTATTGCTGGCTTCGTGGTGGTACACCTGGCCCTGGTGGCCATCGTTCCCAAGACCCTCATCCCGATGTTCACCGGAGGCCGTGATCACGAGGCCAATGCATCATGAAAGACAAGGAAGACATCAAACCGCCACGCCCGGAGAAGGCCGGCAAGATCCTGCTGGCCGACCATCGCCCGGCCCTGCTGAACGTGCAGCGCCGCCTCATGCTGCGCTCGGCGCTCTCGGTGGGGGCGCTGTCCATGCTGTCGGGCTGCGACCTGCAGGACAACGACAGCGTGGACAAGGTCCTGTGGGCCATGTCGCGCTGGAATGACCGGGTGCAGGCATTGCTGTTCCGCAGCCAGAAACTGGCACCGACCTATGCGGCCAGCCAGATCACCAATCCGTTTCCCTTCAACGCTTTCTATGACGAGTTCAACGCGCCCGACATCGATGGCAGCGACTGGCAGCTGGAAGTCTCCGGCCTGGTCAGCGACAAGCGCAGCTGGAATCTGGAGCGCCTGCGCGCACTGCCGCAGGCGGCGCAGATCACGCGTCACATCTGCATCGAAGGATGGAGCGCCATCGGCCAATGGTCGGGCGTGCCGCTGAGCTTGTTCCTGCAGGCGGTCGGCGCGGATCTCACGGCGAAATACGTGGGCTTCAAATGTGCGGACCGCTATTACTCCAGCCTGGACATGCCCACGGCGCTGCATCCGCAGACCATCCTGGCGCTGGACTTCGGCAAGGAGGCGCTGCCCACGCAATACGGCTATCCCCTGAAGGTACGTGTGCCGACCAAGCTGGGCTTCAAGAATCCCAAGCATGTGGTGGCCATCTTCGTGAGCAACCAGAACCCGGGCGGCTATTGGGAAGACCAGGGCTACAACTGGTTCAGCGGGATCTGAAGCGCGGATTCCACAAGACGGAATCCGGACGGCGGAAACCGGGCGGCAGCTCAGCCCCGGTTCTGCCGGAGTCGTTGCAGATCTTCCGGCGTATCGACATCCGAAAAAATCCCTGCATCCTCCACCGCAATCTCTACCAGTGCCGGGCTCTCCAGCAAAGCCCGCGCACCGCGATCTCCCTGCAGTGACAGCAAGGCCGGCAGGTGCGACTGCGCAAAGCCGGCCGGATTGCCGCGCCGTCCCTGCATCACCGGCACCACCATCGACGCCCCCGCCGCCAGCGCATCGCGCAAGCGCCGCACGGTGTCCGGCTGCACGCGCGGCATGTCGGCCAGCGCCACCAGCCATGCCGACGCATCAGCGCTCTGCTGCAGACCGCAGCGCAAGGAGGCGCTCATCTCACGCGGCCCATCCTTGCCAGTCATGCAGACCGTGCAGCCCAGCGCACGCAGCGCATCGGCCAGCGGTCCTTCTCCATGCACCACGGCCAGCACCGGCATCACTTCCAGCAAGGCTGCAGCCGTAGCGGTGGCCACGATGCCGGGACGGCCATCGTGATGGACGAAGGGCTGCAAGAGTTTTTCTTCGTGCGCGCCGAAGCGGCTACCCCGGCCGGCGGCCAGCAGCAGGGCGATGGGTGGGGAGAGTGTGGACATGGTGCAGCAGGTATCCCGAAACGCAAAGGCAAGCGGCCATTGTGCCCAAGTTTGGTCCGCTGCGTGGCCAAGGATGAGCCGGACTATGGTTGACGTACCAACAACGTCCGGACCACGCCGCGCGCCATCGCATGAGGACCACAGATCCTAATGTTTTAAATTGCATAATGTTTCCACCCGGCCAGTTTGAGGCTATCCTTGTCCGGCAAGGGTTTGCGGGCCTGCGTTGCCGAATTGGCATACCACGTTTCTGCATTTTGATATGGTCGCGATGGCAGCGGGCTCCTAGAATCGAGCGCATGCAAGGCGGCCTTGCCATTTGGTAATTGCTGGCATCGGTCTTGCTGGGGTAGCAGGGGCATCAGGGGGCAAGCCGGACGGTCGGGGAAAGTCCGTCTACGGGGCGCCATACACAACATGGTTGGGATGGAAAGAAGCAATGATCAAGAACATACGTATCGGCTCGCGCCTGGGGGCGGGTTTTGCCGTGGTGCTGGTGTTTTCCATGGTGGTCGCCGCCGTCGGCATCTGGCGCCTCAAGACGGTCGCGCAGCAGACCCAGCAGATGATGGACGTGCCGCTGAAGACCGAACGGCTGGTGTCGCAATGGAACACGCTGCTGCTCATCGCGATCCAGCGCACCACCACCGTGGTCAAGAGCCGCGATCCCGAACTGGAAGCCTTCCTCGCCAAGGAAGCCGCCGCTTCCAGCAAGGAATCCGCACAGACCCTGAAGGACGTGGAGCAGCTGCTCACCAGTGAAGAAGAGAAGAAGCTGTTCGCGGCCATCAACGCTGCGCGCAAGCAGTTCCTCGCCATCCGCGACCAGATCTACGCGGCCAAGAAGGAGGGCGATGCGGCCAAGGTGGACCAGCTCTACCAGCAGCAATACGTTGGCATCGCCAACAACACCCAGGGCGCGATGCGGTCCCTGCTGGATTTCGAACGCGCCCGCATCGATGAAATCTCTGCCGACATCCAGAAGGATGCGGCCAGCAGCCAGTGGCAGATCTTTGCACTGGAAGCCGTGATTCTGGCCTGCGGCATCGCCTTTGCGCTGCTGCTCACGCGCAGCATCACGCGGCCGGTACACGCGGCGCTGGCCATCTCGCAACGGGTGGCCGCCGGTGACCTGACCTCGCGCGCCCAGCCCATGGGCCAGGATGAACTGGGCCAGCTGGTGGCCTCGCTGCAAGGCATGAGCGAGCGCCTGCATGGCGTGGTCTCCACCGTGCGCCTGGGGGCCGACAGCATTGCCGTGGCCTCGGGTGAAATCGCCAACGGCAACCTCGATCTCTCGGCCCGTACCGAAGAGCAGGCCGGTGCGCTGGAAGAGACGGCTGCCTCCATCGAGCAGCTCACGTCCAGCGTGCGCACCAATTCCGAGAACGCGCATCAGGCCAATGACCTGGTCAAGTCGGCGGCTTCCATTGCGGGGCAGGGCGGGCAGGTGATGCAGGAGCTCATCGACACCATGGGCAACATCAACAGCTCCTCGCGCAAGATCGTCGACATCATCGGCGTGATCGATGGCATCGCGTTCCAGACCAACATCCTCGCGCTCAATGCGGCCGTGGAAGCGGCGCGTGCGGGCGAGCAGGGCCGTGGCTTTGCGGTGGTGGCTTCCGAAGTGCGCGCACTGGCGCAGCGCTCGGCCTCGGCCGCCAAGGAGATCAAGCAGCTCATCGATGATTCGGTCTCCAAGGTCGATGCCGGCAGCGAACTGGTGGAGCGCGCCGGCAAGACCATGCAGGAAGTGGTCGGCAGCGTGCAGGGCACGCATGCGCTGGTGGGCGATATCAGCACCGCCAGCCGCGAGCAGGCCGAAGGCATTCATCAGGTGAATCAGGCGGTGAGCCAGATGGATGGCGTGACCCAGCAGAATGCGGCGCTGGTGGAACAGGCGGCCGCAGCGGCGAAATCGCTGGAAGACCAGGCGGCGCAATTGAAGCGGGCAGTGGCTTTCTTCGCCTTGCAGGCGGCGTAGGCCAATCAGGCGCAGCGGAAAATAGAGAATAGGGCCGCAGCGTGCTGCGGCCCTTTTCATGCAGGCTCAGGAAAGATCAGAACAGATCAGAACAGATCAGGATGATCAGAAAGAATCAGGCCGCCTTGAGAAATTCCGGCCCGAAATCCATCAGCACGTCGCGCACCAGCGTAGCCGTGCTCTGGCAGCCCAGCTTGTCCTTGACGCTGGCGCGATGCACGTCCACCGTCTTGACGCTGATGTTGAGGTCGCGTGCGATGAGCTTGCTGGACTGGCCCATGATGACCTTCTCCAGGATCTCGCGTTCACGTGCGGTAAGGGTCTTCAGGCGCGCCTTGAGCTGCTGGCGGCGCTCGCGGGCCTGCATGTTGCCGGCCACGTTCTTGAGCGTCATCTGGATGCGTTCCAGCATCTGCTGCGAGTTGTAGGTTTTTTCCAGGAAGTCGACCGCGCCATTGTGCAGGGCGCGCACCGACATGGGGATGTCGCCATGGCCCGAGACGAAGATCACGGGGATGTCGGCCCCGATTTCCTTCAGGCGGTCCTGCAGCTGGAAGCCGCTGATTTCAGGCATGCGCACGTCCAGGATCAGGCAGGACAGGCTGTTGGCGTCATAGGCCTTCAAGAAGGCCTCGGGTCCATCGAAGCATTCGGTCCGGATATTGACCGAGCTCAGCAGCCAGGCCAGCGAAGTCCGAACGGCTTCGTCATCATCGACGATGTAGACCACCGGCGGGTTGGTTTCCATCTGCACTCCTCGTCTCGTCAAAATGGAGCCGGCTTGCACCGGCGCTATTTCCGACCCTCTCGATTTCTTGATGGACTGGTCGGCACAAATCAAAACGTCATGCTTTGACTTATGCAAAAAACAGGCCTGAAATTCTTGGGATCAGCGACACTGTAACACCCCCGTCCTGACGATGGTCTAGGTATTTTTACCTAGATCGTCTGCCGCAATCCCCTGTGGGGCGGGCATGTGGCACGGATTGCCTGCACCATGGGCATGCCTTAACCTGCTCTCATCGAACGCCGTGCTTCATCGGCGTGCATAACAGGGAGATCCCATGAGCACCACCGCCATTCAAAAAGAAACGCCATCCGCACCCGTGGTGCGCGCCCCCCTTGCTCCCGAGCAACTGGAATTCCGCAATGCCATGGCGCACCTGCCGGCGGCGGTATCCATCATCACCACCGATGGTGAAGGCGGCCGCTGCGGCATCACCGCCTCGGCCGTCTGCTCGGTGACCGATACGCCGCCCACGATCCTGGTGTGCATCAATCGCGGCAGCGCCATGCATGACGTGTTCAAGAAGAATGGGCGGTTGTGCGTGAACGTGCTCTCGGATGAGCTGGAACAGCTGGCCATGCACTTCTCCGGTGCCACCAAGGTCCCGATGGAAGAGCGTTTCGGCTGGGATATCTGGGAAGCACCGGGCGAACTGGGGCAGCCGGTACTGGCCGATGCGCTGGTCAAGCTGCAGGGGCGCATCCGCGAATTCAAGGAAGTGGGCACGCACTCGGTGATGTTCGTGGAGCTGGCCGAGGTCGAGGTCAATGAGAAGAAGGACAGCCTCATTTATTTCAATCGGCTGTTTCACAAGGTCAAGCGCACGGCGCTCTGAGATTCTTTCCTTAGGGTTAAAGATGAATGCCGTTCAGCGCAATGCTGAACGGCATTCATGCTTTCCGGGGGTGTTTTTTCGTTTTAAAAAACCGTTCGGACTGAGTAGCCGCGTAGCGGCGTATCGAAGGCGCTCCCCTCTGTGCGCCTTCGATACGCGGCCCAGCCGCTACTCAGTCCGAACGGTTGTCTGAAAAAAAGAAAATGGAGAGAAGGTAAAGCAGTGCTCAGAGATCCAGCACCAGCATCCCCGACCTCGCCCTTGATACACAGGTACAAATCTGGTCATTGGCCGCCTTCTCCTTCTTGGAGAGGCAATTGTCGCGATGATCCGGCTCGCCCTCCAGCAGCGGCACCACGCAGGTCCCGCAGATGCCTTCGCGGCAGGAGGTATCGATGACGATGCCCTCGCGCGCCAGGATGTCGACGATGGGAATGCCCACCGGGATCTGCACCACCTTGCCCGAGCTGGCCAGCTTCACTTCGAAGGCAGCATCGCCGCCGTCAGCACCCTGCGCAGAAGCAGCAGGGGCCACCGGTGCAGCAAAGTGTTCCAGATGAATCGCCTCCTCGCTGCGGCTGGCTGCTGCACACTTGACCACCGCATCCATGAAGGGAGCGGGGCCGCAAGTATAGACGTGGGCTTCCTTGCTGCCGGCTGCCAGACAGGCCGTCAGGTAATGGTCCATCTGCGCCGGCATGACTGCATAGTGGAAACGCACCTGCGCGGCGAAGGGTGCGTTCTCCAGCAGATCGGCAAAGGCCGCATGCTCGCGCGCGCGCACGAAGTAATGCAGCGTAAAGGGCTTCTGTTCGGCCCACAGGCGATAGGCCATCGCCAACAGCGGCGTCACACCGATGCCCGCGCCAAAGAGCAAGTGCTCCTGCGCGCCGGCGTCGAGCGCGAAGAGATTGCGCGGCGTGCCCACTTCCAGTTCCATGCCCGGCTTGACCGCATCATGCAAGGCCGCCGAGCCGCCACGCGACGCCGGTTCGCGCTTGACCGCGATGGTGTAGCCGCAACGGTCTTCCAGCGGACCGCACAGCGAGTATTGGCGCATGATCCCGGTCGGCCCGGTGACGTCGATGTGGGCCCCCGGCTCGTAAGCCGGCAGCGGGGCGCCATCGGCGCGCACCAGGCGGAAGGAACGGATGTCGCCGGTTTCATCGGTGAGGGTGTCTACGATCAGTTTCATGAGGCCAATACTCGTCGGTTCAATGTCGAAAGTGCGGTACGCCAGCTCAGAGCAGGAAGCCCAGCGCGTTGAGGCTGTCCATGGAGTTGATCAGGCGGATTACTTTTTGCTCGATCTTCGGACCCTGGGGCGTGAAGCGCAGGCGATGCGTGACGTTGGCCACGAACATCGTGTGCTGCTGGCGCTTGTAGCCCACCAGGACCTGGGCCGAGGTGATCTCCACCAGCTCCTCCGACAGGTGCACCGGCACGAAGCGCGACACGGTGCGCACGGTCGCTGCCGCATCCACGGCCGACATCGCGTGGCCCGAGGTCAGGCGCTCGATGCGGATCTTGCGCATGTGGGCATTGTCGTAGGCGTAGTTCAGCGAGGCCGCGTAGTCGGTGGTGTCGGGATCGATGGGCACCACGTAGTAACCATCCTCGGTCCACAGGGCTTGCCAGGCGGCATAGTCCTTTTTGTCCAGAAGTTCAGCTTCTTTCCAGATGAAGGCGATGGCACGCGCCATGGGCGCGGAGATGCCTTGCAGGGTGTCGTGTTGGTTCATATCGATCATTTCTCCATCATCTTTTTCCACATGGCATAGGCTTCGCGCATGCCGGTTTCATCGGTCGAGTGCGACACCTTGTCGCCGTTGTCGTCCACCCACTCACGGTTCAGGCCGCGATTGACCAGGATCGGCGCATTGCGGCCGGCGTGCGAACCGGCCTGCACGCGTTCCCACGCCTCGGCGTCATCGGGGCTGCCGAAACCGAACGGGCCCTGGAAGTGTTCGTGGATGCGCAGGCGTTCGCGGTTGGCGATCTCCGGTCCGCCGTCCATGCCCAGGGCCACGTGGCGGATCTGGGTCTCGCCCACCGACACCGGATGCAGCACCCGGAAGAAGGACATCGACATCGCCACGTTGGGGAACAGGTTCAGGTTGAAGCCGGCCCCGTGCAGCGAGCGCACGATGCGGCGCACCTGTTCCGGCGGCATCGTCTTGGAGAGTTCTTCGGTGACGTGGGCGAAGCGCTCCTGCAGTTGTTCGCTGCCATCGTCCACATCCAGGTCCACGTGTTCCGGCACCATGATCATGACGCTGTGGCCATTGCCCAGCGAACGGGTGATGGACTGGTCATCGGTCATGAAGGACAGCATCTCGGAAGTCTCTTCATCGACCGACGACAGGAAGGTCTTGTGCACCACCGGGAAGTGATAGCCGTCCGTGGTGTTTTCCAGCTGGATCTTCCAGTTGCCCTTGAAGCTGAACTTGTGCTCGCCCTGTACCTTCACGGGGAAGCCTGCGCCTTGCTTCATGAACAGGTCGATCCACTTCTTGGCATGGCCGAGGAAGTCCGACAGCGGTTCGATCTCCTGGTTGAAGGAGGCGAAGATCATGCCGTTGTAGCTCTCCGCACGCAGGCTCTGCAGCGGCAGGTCGGCCTTCTCGATGACGTCTTCATAGCCTTCCGGATAGGGCAGGCCGCGCAGCTTGCCGTCCAGGCCATAGGACCAGCTGTGGTAGGGACAGGTGAAACCGGTGGCATTGCCCTTGTGCTTTTCGCACACGGTGGCGCCACGATGGCGGCAGCGGTTTTCCAGCACGTTGATCTTGCCGGTCTTGTCGCGCACCACGATCACCGGCTGGCGGCCGATCTGGGCGGTCTTGAAATCACCGGGATTCTTGATCTCGCTTTCATGCGCGACCCAGATCCAGGTCTTGTAGAAGATCTTGTCCATCTCCGCTTCGAAGATGGCCGGATCGGTGTAGAGCGAAGGAT
>NZ_DBIC01000360.1:0-11201 GCF_002296545.1 Herbaspirillum sp. UBA812
AGCTCGGCGTCAACGTCGATGACCTGCTGGTATCGCAGCCGGACACCGGGGAGCAGGCGCTGGAAATCACCGACATGCTGGTGCGCTCCAATGCCGTTGACGTGATCATCGTCGACTCCGTGGCGGCGCTGGTGCCCAAGGCCGAGATTGAAGGCGAGATGGGTGACCATCACGTGGGTGTGCAGGCTCGTCTGATGTCGCAGGCGCTGCGTAAAATCACCGGTAACATCAAGAACGCCAACTGCCTGGTGATCTTCATCAACCAGATCCGCATGAAGATCGGTGTCATGTTCGGCAACCCGGAAACCACTACCGGCGGTAACGCGCTGAAGTTCTACGCTTCCGTGCGCCTGGACATCCGCCGTACCGGTTCGATCAAGTCGGGTGATGAAGTCATCGGCAGCGAAACCAAGGTCAAGGTCGTCAAGAACAAGGTTGCGCCCCCGTTCCGCGAAGCCCACTTCGACATCCTGTATGGCGAAGGCACTTCCCGCGAAGGCGAGATCCTGGACCTGGGTTCGGAACACAAGGTGGTCGAGAAGTCCGGTGCCTGGTACAGCTACAACGGCGAGCGCATCGGCCAGGGCAAGGACAATGCCCGTAACTACCTGAAGGAACATCCGGAACTGGCTCGCGAGATCGAGAACAAGGTCCGTGTCGCCCTGGGCGTGCCGGAACTGGCCGGCGGCGAAGCGGAAGCCAAGGCTTCCTGAGTTCGCGCATAAAGGATTCAAGCGCCATCGCAGCGACGGGGTTTGCCTGAGCCTTGAAGTCGTGATGGTGCTTGTTCATCCCGCTGGTGTCGTGCTGTATCGGTGGCATTGGAGGGACGTAGTACCGCAGTACTGCAAGTTCGCATCATCGCAAGACCGCCTGATCGCAGCATCGTAATATCGCTACACCGCTACACCGCTACACCGCTACACCGCTACACCGCTACACCGCTACACCGCTACACCGCCAAGCCACAGCAAGAGGCCACGCCGGATTCGGGTATCGCACTTCATTGACCGTGCTCTGCGCATGACTCTTAAGGTTTCACCTGTGTCACCTGTTTCCTGTATTTGTATCCCTGTTGTTTCTTGCTCAGTGACGGCGAAACGTGCTGTTCCCGGTGTGTGTGTTGCATCCGTTTTTTCTGTTTCTTCCGCTTCATCGTCCGTGTAGTCGAACGTCATGCCAAGACCGCCGATCAGCCTGAAAGCACGGGCGCTCAAATATCTCTCTTCACGTGAGCATAGTCGCCAGGAACTTGCGCGTAAGCTTGCCCCTTACGCGCAAGAGGGCGATGACATCGACGCACTCCTGCAATGGCTGGAGCAGTCGCGTTTTCTTTCCCAGGAACGTTTTTCCGAATCGCTGGTGCATCGCCGCTCGGCGCGTTACGGCAATCAGCGCATCATCTCTGAACTTCATGGCCACGGCATTGAAGGTGAAGCCATCGCCGAACTGAAGGCCGATCTGGCCGCCGGGGAGGGTGAACGCGCCGCCCAGGTGCTGCGCCGCAAGTACGCCGCACCGCCCGAGGATGCCGAGACCCGCGCCAAACAGATGCGCTTCCTCCAGCAGCGCGGTTTTTCCCATCGCAGCATCCGCGAAGCCTTCCAGACCGCTTGGGCCGACGACGAAGAGTCCGCCTGAAGCCCGCCTGCGTCCAGCATGGCCGGCCCGGCCAAGCACATTTTTCCCGCGTTTTCCTGGAAATCTCCCAGCGGCATGCGGCCTTGTCCTGCCCGATGGTAATTCCTGCGCATTGCGCCCGGTGTTAGCGCTACCGGCCAACAGGCCGTTTGTCGTGTGCTAGAATTCGGAAGTTTTTGCTGCGGCGCGCAAGCCTGAGGAGATACCGCGTGTTGCCGGTTTGTTAAAACGGTGCAACGGTGCAAGGCCCACGTCAGGAGCAGGAATGGATAATGCGAACGCTTCGGCGCAAGCTGGTGCGTTTCGACTATCAGACCAACTAAAGCAGACGGCATGCATATGCCCAATTCGACGAATTCACTCGCAACCCGCGCAGCTCACGCCTGCGCCCGACTCCATCCGGCAACGGATGCGACCCCCGCCTGCGGGTTGCAGTCTGCTTTCTGGTCGGCCGGCTCGATGCCGGCTACCGAATTTCAATCCGGCAAGTTTCATTCATTCAGTGTCTAAAGGGAAGCTCCCATGAAAATCCATGAGTATCAGGGTAAAGAAATCCTGCGCCAGTTCGGCGTAACCGTGCCGCGCGGCATTCCTTGCATGTCGGTCGACGAAGTCGAAGCGGCTGCCCAGAAGCTCGGCGGCCCGGTGTGGGTCGTCAAGGCCCAGATCCATGCAGGCGGCCGCGGCAAGGGCGGTGGCGTGAAGGTGGCCAAGTCCATCGAGCAGGTCAAGGAATACGCCAACCAGATCATGGGCATGCAGCTGATCACCCACCAGACCGGCGCTGAAGGCCAGAAGGTGCGTCGCCTGCTGATCGAAGAAGGCGCGGACATCAAGAAGGAACTGTACGTTTCCCTGGTCACCGACCGCGTCTCGCAAAAGGTCGTGCTGATGGCCTCGAGCGAAGGCGGCATGGACATCGAAGAAGTTGCCCACAGCAACCCGGAAAAGATCCACAACGTCATCATCGACCCGATCGATGGCCTGACCGACGCCCAAGCCGACGACGTGGCCGCCAAGATCGGCGTGCCCGCTGAATCGATCCCGGCCGCTCGCCAGAACCTGCAAGGCCTGTACAAGGCTTACTGGGAAACCGACGCATCCCTGGCTGAAATCAACCCCCTGATCCTGACCGGCGACGGCAAGGTCATCGCCCTGGACGCCAAGTTCAACTTCGACTCCAACGCCCTGTTCCGTCACCCGGAAATCGTCGCCTACCGCGACCTGGACGAAGAAGATCCGGCTGAAGTCGAAGCCTCCAAGTTCGACCTGGCCTACATCTCCCTGGACGGCAACATTGGCTGCCTGGTCAACGGTGCCGGCCTGGCCATGGCCACCATGGATACCATCAAGCTGTTCGGCGGCGAGCCGGCCAACTTCCTGGACGTGGGCGGCGGCGCCACCACCGAGAAGGTCACCGAAGCCTTCAAGATCATGCTGAAGAACCCCGAACTGAAGGCCATCCTGGTCAACATCTTCGGCGGCATCATGCGCTGTGACGTGATCGCCGAAGGCGTGATCGCGGCTTCCAAGGCCGTCTCGCTGAAGGTGCCCCTGGTGGTCCGCATGAAGGGCACCAACGAAGACCTGGGCAAGAAGCTGTTGGCCGATTCCGGTCTGCCGATCATCTCGGCCGATTCCATGGAAGAAGCCGCCCAAAAGGTCGTGGCAGCTGCCAAGTAAGTAACCCAACACGCAAGCCTGCGCGGCGCGAGCCGCCGGCTGCAAGCGATTGCAGCCCAGGCGCCGCCCGCGGCGCAGGCATCACAGTCAAGGAAGAGAAATGTCGATCCTCATCAACAAAGACACCAAGGTCATCACCCAAGGTATCACCGGCAAGACCGGCCAGTTCCACACCCGCATGTGCCGCGACTACGCGAATGGCAAGAATGCCTTCGTCGCAGGCGTGAACCCGAAGAAGGCCGGTGAAGACTTCGAAGGCATCCCCATCTATGCCAACGTCACCGAAGCCAAGAACGCCACCGGCGCCACCGTCTCCGTGATCTACGTGCCGCCCGCCGGCGCTGCTGCTGCCATCTGGGAAGCCGTCGAAGCCGAGCTGGACCTGGCCATCTGCATCACCGAAGGCATCCCCGTGCGTGACATGCTGGCCCTGAAGGACCGCATGGCCAAGGCCGGTTCCAAGACCCTGCTGCTGGGCCCGAACTGCCCCGGCCTGATCACCCCGGACGAAATCAAGATCGGCATCATGCCCGGCCACATCCACAAGAAGGGCCGCATCGGCGTGGTTTCCCGCTCGGGCACCCTGACCTATGAAGCCGTGGGCCAGCTGACCGCCCTGGGCCTGGGCCAGTCCTCCGCCGTCGGTATCGGTGGCGACCCGATCAACGGTCTGAAGCACATCGACGTCATGAAGGCCTTCAACGACGATCCGGACACCGACGCCGTCATCATGATCGGTGAAATCGGTGGTCCTGACGAAGCCAACGCTGCACGCTGGATCAAGGACAACATGAAGAAGCCGGTGGTTGGCTTCATCGCCGGCGTGACCGCGCCCCCGGGCAAGCGCATGGGCCACGCAGGTGCCCTGATCTCCGGTGGTGCTGACACCGCCGAAGCCAAGCTGGCCATCATGGAAGAGTGCGGCATCAAGGTCACCCGCAACCCGTCCGAAATGGGCCGTCTGCTGAAGTCGGTGCTGTAATTGACCACGGGCTGACTCGCTCAGCCACGGCAGTAAAGCAGTACCGCAAGACCAGCATGGGGAGCTCCGGCTCCCCATGTCATTTCTGGCAAGCCATCCCGAAGGGAGGCACTAACCGCGCACAACGCGGTCTTCCAGCCATGCGCCCGCTCCGAGGCGCTGTTTTTCCAAGAGGACATGCATGGAATTCCTGGCCAACCTGAACTGGGTCGCCGTGGCGCAGATCATCCTGATCGATATCCTGCTCGGTGGCGACAATGCCATCGTTATTGCCCTGGCCTGCCGCAACCTGCCCGACAAGCTGCGCATGAAGGGCATCGTCTGGGGCACGGTGGGTGCGATCGGCATCCGCATCGCCCTGATCGCCTTCGCCGTGACGATGCTGCAGTTGCCATTCCTCAAGCTGATCGGTGGCATCCTGTTGCTGTGGATTGGCATCAAGCTGCTCAACGAAGACGACGAGCACACCGACATCAGCGGCAGCGATCGCCTGTGGGGCGCCGTCAAGACCGTGATCGTGGCAGACCTGGTGATGAGCCTGGACAACGTGATCGCCATCGCCAGCGCCGCCGAACAAGCGGCCGGTGAGCACCAGCTGCTGCTGGTGGTCTTCGGCATCGTGGTCAGCATCCCCATCATCGTCTGGGGCAGCACCCTGGTGCTCAAGCTGATGGAGAAATTCCCGGTCATCGTCACCCTGGGCGCGGCCTTGCTGGGCTACATCGCCGGTGGCATGATCTTCAGCGATGTCGCGGTACAGGGCTGGATCGAGGGCTTCATTGGCGACACCGAATTCGTGTTGCCGGGCGCTGCGCTGCACCTGAGCCTGCCCGGCCTGGTCGGTGCGCTCGGTGTGGTACTGACCGGCCTGACGCTCAAGCGCCGGAAGCAGGAGCGCCAGAAAACGGCCGCCTGAGCGGCAAAGGCGCGTGCAGGCCATGGGGATGGCCGACACGCTGCAGACCAGAACCGTTGCCGCCGCGCCCGATACCCGGCCATGCTTGAGCCAGGTCAGCGCCGCAGCACGACAAACCTGATAGCTTTGCAATTTTTTCGCTGGTACGCATGACCGGCGCTGCCGATACTGGCAACGCCCTTTTCATTTTTACGAGGATCCCATGAAACCCGTCGTCACCCGTCGCCCCCAACAAGGCTTCACCCTGCTCGAACTGATGGTCACGCTGGCCATCGTCGGCATTCTTGCGATGCTGGGCGCCTCGCAATACCAGGACTACATCGCCCGCGCGCGCGTCTCGGAAGGCTTCAACCTGGCCGAGCCCTACAAGCTGGCCGTGACCGAGCAGATCAGCTCCAACAACGGTGTCTTCACCGTGGCGCAACTGGGCCTGCCGGCCTTCACCCCGACCGACAACGTCAGCAAGATCGAAGTCTCGCCGATGGAAAAGCGCGGCGTGGGCGGTGTCATCACCATCACTTACAGCCCGCGTGTGGGCGACGGCGGTACGCTCACGCTCACCCCCACCATCACCTCCGGTACTATCCAGTGGCAATGCGCTGCCAAGGATGTGAAGCAGGCGGCCACGCCCGAAGGGGCGACGGCCAATACCGGCTTCGTTGCCGGTACGCTTCCGGCCAAGTTTGCACCGGCCAACTGCCGCGGCTGATCTGCGGTAGCCGCAGCGGATGCAGCATGAAAAAACGCGCCCTCGGGCGCGTTTGTCATTTTTGATTTGTCTTGTCCACAGCGAATTTGCCGCAGCTTCCCACCTCAAGGGCGCGCCATGCTGATGTCGCTCTTGCCGCCGCGCTTTTCGGTCACGCAGATATCGGTCATGACCATGGTCTTGTCGACCGCCTTGCTCATGTCGTAGACCGTCAGCAGTCCGACCTGCACGGCCGTCAGCGCTTCCATCTCCACCCCGGTCTTGCCGAAAGTTTCCACCCGCGCGGTACAGCGCACGGAAGAGCTGGCGGCATCGGTCTCGAACTCCACCGACACATGCGTCAAGGCCAGCGGATGGCACAGCGGGATCAGGTCGCCCGTGCGCTTGGCCGCCATGATGGCGGCGATGCGGGCGATGCCCAGCACGTCGCCCTTCTTGGCCGTGCCCGATTCGATGATGGCCAAGGTGGCCGGCTGCATGCGGATCACGCCGGTGGCCAGCGCCACGCGATGGGTCTCGTTCTTGCCGCCGACATCGACCATGTGCGCTTGTCCGCCCTGGTCGAAATGGGTGAGGCCGCCGTTGGGCGCGGAGTCGCCGGATGTGCTCATGCTGGTTCGCTGATGATGAAATGAAGGGAAAGGAGCGGGTATCATAGCAGGCAGCCTGCGGCTTGCCGCCAGCGCCGAGCTGTGCACCGACTGCACCGCCGCCGCTGTCTTGCTTTCACCATGTGTCTGCCATCGATGACTGGGTCCATGCAACGAACCGTTCCTGAACTTTCCCGCCGCCCCCTGCGCCGCCTGCTCATGCGTGCGCTCAGTGCCACCTTCCTGCTGCTGCCGGCCGCTCCCTTGACGCTGTTGCCGCATCCCGGCGTGGCGCAAGGCCTGCCGACCCTGGGCGATACCGAACGCGAAGGGCTCTCGCCCCTGATGGAGCGCAAGCTGGGCGAAGAAATCATGCGCGACATCCGTACCGACCGCGATTATGTCGACGATGGCCCGATCTCGGAATACCTCAACAATTTCGGCCAGAACCTGGTCTCCATCCACCCTGAGGTACGCGGCGAGGCCGGCTTCGATTTCCAGTTCTTCATGGTGCGCGATCCCATGCTCAACGCCTTCGCGCTGCCGGGCGGCTTCATCGGGGTCAACAGCGGCCTGGTGCTGGCGGCGCAGTCCGAATCCGAACTGGCCGGCGTGATGTCGCACGAAATCGGCCACGTGGCGCAGCGTCACATTGCGCGCATGCTGGGCCAGCAGAAGCAGAATTCCATGATCCAGCTGGCGGCCATCGTACTGGGCGCGCTGGCCGGGGTGTCCAAGGCCGGGGGCGATGCCGCCATGGCCACCATGATGGGCGGCACTGGCCTGGCCGTGCAGCGCCAGCTCAACTTCAGCCGCGATGCCGAACGCGAGGCCGATCGCATCGGCCTGCAGATCATGCGTGATGGCGGCTTCGATCCGTCTGGCATGGTGACCTTCTTCGGCCGCTTGCAGACGGCTTCGCGCAACTACAGCGATGCCGTGCCGCCTTACCTGATGACGCACCCGCTGACCACCGAGCGTATCGCCGACATCCAGGCCCGCATCCGCGACCAGCGCTACAAGCAGCGCGTGGACAACCCGGAATTCCAGCTGGCGCGTGCCCGTACCCAGGTCTTGCAGAACGACAGCGTGCAGGGCCTGCGTGACAACGTGGCCAAGTTCACCGACCAGGCCAAAGGCAATACCAAGCTGATGACGGCCGCTGCCAAGTATGGCCTGGCCTACGCCTACTACCGCCAGAACCGCTTCGAGCAGGCCGAGGCCGCATTGAAGGAGGCCCAGGAAGCGGCCATCCCGATGAAGACCGGCATCTTCTTCGGCAGTCTCGACATCGACATCAAGATCGCCCGCAAGCAGACCCAGCAGGCGCTGCAGGTGGCGGAGAGCATGCGCCAGCAGTACCCGATCTCACGCAGCGTCGCGCGCCAGTACGCCGATGCCCTGATCGCCGCCAACCGCTACGACCAGGCCGTAGGTTACCTGCGCGACCAGGCGCAGCTGTATCGTTCGGATGCCCAGGTGCAGCAGCTGCTGGCCAAGGTCTACGCCGCGCAGGGCAAGCAGGCCCTGCAGCATCTGGCGTTGGCCGAATCCTATGCACTCAACGGCAGCCTGCTGGCGGCCATCGATCAGTTGGGGATTGCCCGCAAGGCACCGGATGCGACTTTCTACGATCAGTCACAGATCGATGCGCGCGAGCGCGAATGGAAGGCGCGCTGGAAGGATGAGCAGAAGGAGCTCAAAGACCGCTGACCCCTGCCCGCCGGAAAGTCAAGCGGGACGGGGGCTGCAGACGAACCTGAAAGATTGTTCCAGTTGATCGCTGGCGATGCGCTGCAGCGGAAGGTCCCGCCCGTTCCAGGTGAAGGAAAGTGTCAAATCCTCAGCGCCCTCCAGCCAGCGCAGCAGGGCCTCTTCATCTGCTTGGCCGGCATGATGCAGGCACGGCAGCAGGATGGCCAGATCGCGGTCATCGACGCCGGCAATGATCTTGCCGCTGCGCAGGTAGAGTCGGCCGCGCTCATCCATCCAGGCGGCATCGACTTGCTCCACCGTGGCCTGGGTATGCAGGATGAGGGAGGGCACTAGCGCATCCGCACCCGGCTGGGTCCGCAGGATATGCGGCACCCACTCCAGATCCACATACACCCGCTGCGGCCCGTTCTGGAAGTACCAGCGGCCGCTATCGTCGCAGGCGTAGTTGCGGTCGATGAAGGCCAGCAGGGCAGGGTGGCGGATGGGGTCGCCCGGCAACGCCAGTTGCTGTGCCCGTTCGTCGCGCATGCGCCATTGGCCGCGCGCATCCAGCCGCAGCCAGCCGAAGCAGTACGGCACGTTGGGCCAACGGGCCATGGCCTGGCAGACGATCTCATCCATGGGCCAGCTCCGTGTGCGCCACGAAGGCGCTCTCCGCCTTGCCTTCCAGGAAATGCAGCAGCCGCTGCGGCAGCCACGCCAGGCTGCCCGGCGGCCCGCCTGCGGCAAAGCCCACATGGCCGCCCTGTTCGGGATATTCCAGCACCACTTCCGGTGCCGCCGAGCGCGGCAGGTGGCGCGCCGGCAGGAAGGGATCATTCTGCGCATTCAATACCAGCGTGGGCACGCTGATGTCGTGCAGGATGTGCTTGGCGCTGGCGCGGTCCCAATAATCGTCGGTATTGCGATAGCCGTGCAGGGGCGCGGTGACCACGTTGTCGAAGGCGTAGAGATCGCGCGCCGACAGCAGGGCCTCGCGGTCGAACAGGCCCGGGAACTGGTCCAATTTGGCCAGGCACTTGGGCCGCATGGTGCGCAGGAACACCCAGGTATAGAGCCGGTTGAAGCCGCTGGCCAGCGCCGCACCGCCCCCCGCCAGGTCCAGCGGGGCAGACACCGCGCAGGCGGCGTCGACGATCTCGGCCTCGTGCTGGGACTCGCCCAGCCAGCGCAGCAGGGCATTGGCACCCAGCGAGACACCGCAGGCATACAGGTGCGTGGCCGCCAGGTCCTGCTGGCGCAGCTTGATGCGGCGGATGATCCAGTCCAGCTCGGCGGTGTCGCCCGAGTGATAGAAGCGCGGCGCCAGGTTGATCTCCCCCGAGCAGCCGCGAAAATGCGGAATCGCCCCATGCCAGCCACGCCGCTGCACCTCGGCCATGAGCGCGCGGCTGTAGTGGCTGTCGGAAGAGCCTTCCAGCCCGTGGAACAGCACCAGCAGCGGCCGTCCCGGCTGGCCATCGACGAAATCGATGTCGATGAAGTCGCCATCGGGCGCTTCCCAGCGCTCGCGCCGGAACGCCACCTTCGGCTTGGGCAGGAAGGTGGACGGATAGATGGTCTGGAGATGGCCGCCGGGAAGCCAGCGGGGCGGGACGTAAAGCATGATGCAGCCTTGCTCGGAATCGGATGGCGCAAGCGCCTGTGGATAAATCAGGCCGCCGTCAATGCAGCATGGCCCCGCTGATCACCGGTTCCACCGGTGCCGCGCCGGGTGCGACCGAGGCGTGGTGCATCACCATGCGCCAGCCCAGGGCGGTCTTGAGGTAGACGTTGGTGGCGATGACGTGCACATCCTGCTGCGGGTCGCCGCCGTGGTCGATGTCTTCCACCACGCTGTGCACGGCGGTCATCATGTTCTGGGTGGCGTGCAACTGGCGCGGGCGGATGTGCAGGCCGCCGTTGGAAAGAATGTCTTCCCATACGGCGCGGATGTCTGCGTGGCCGACCAGGCGTTGTGCGCCGGGGTGGATGCAGACGATTTCCTCGTCATCGGCCCACAGGTCCATCAGCGCCTCCAGGTCGGCACGGGCCAGGGCGTCGTAGTAGGCAGCTTCGATTTCATCGGGCGAACCATGGATCAGTTTGTTACGGGGCATGACAATCTCCGGATCAGATGAAAAGAGGGCCTTGTGGGCCCTCTCGTGTCTGGTGCGAAAGCTCGATGTTAGTGGCCTTTGACCACGGTACCGGGTTTCAGCTGGTACTGGGTACCGCAGTACGGACATTTGGCCGCGCCGTGCGCGTCCAGTTCCAGGAACACGCGCGGGTGCGAGTTCCAGGCCGACATGCTGGGGTTGGGGCAGTGGGCCGGCAGGTCCTTGCCTTCGAGCAGGATCACGCCCTGCGATGCTTGAGCTTGGCTCATCTTGTTCTCCGTTGCTTGCAATTGACTGAAGTTGATACGTGAAAATCTGCGCTGATCCGGCCGCGCCTCACACCAGCGTAAGCCAGTGCTTGTACTGCGGTGCCCGCCCCGAGACCACGTCGAAGAACAGGGTCTGCAGCTTCTCGGTGATGGGGCCACGGCCGCCGTTGCCGATGACGCGGCGATCCAGTTCGCGGATCGGCGTGACCTCGGCGGCGGTACCGGTGAAGAAAGCTTCATCGGCGCAATACATCTCGTCGCGGGTGATGCGTTTCTCGATGACCTCGATGCCCAGGTCGCGCGCCATGGTCAGCACGGCGTCGCGGGTGATGCCATCCAAGCAGGAGGCCAGGTCGGGAGTATAGATCTTGCCGTTCTTGACGATGAAGACATTTTCACCCGAACCTTCGGAGACATAACCTTCCGTGTCCAGCAGCAGGGCTTCGTCGTAGCCATCGGCCAGCGCTTCCTGGTTGGCCAGGATGGAATTGATGTAGTAGCCGCTGGCCTTGGCGCGCACCAGCGAGACGTTCACATGGTGGCGGGTGAAGGAAGAGGTCTTCACACGGATGCCCTTGTTGATGCCGTCCTCGCCC
>NZ_DBIC01000335.1:0-4073 GCF_002296545.1 Herbaspirillum sp. UBA812
TGTGCTCATCGATGACACCCTGTCCGGGTGCCGGCAGCAGGTAGTGCTGGGTCTCGCCAAAGGTGTTGTTGACCTCGGCCAGCACCGCCCGCAGCTGACCTTCACGGTCATGGCACAGGAAAAAGCTGACCGGATTGAACACGAAGCCGAACAGCCTCGGAAAGGTCTGCAGCCAGATCGCGCCATCGTGCGGCAGCCCGGCCTGTTGCAGATGACCGCGCACCCAGCTGGCCAGATCGCTGCCATCGCGCGGACCATAGTCGCGCGTGCGCACGCACATCAGGCGGCGGCGATCCACGCCGAACCAGGCATTGCCCGCTTCGTTGAGGCGCGCCAGATCGAGGCGCACGCAGAACACCGGATAGACGAACTTGTGCAGCACCGGACGCAAACGCTGATGCATCACCTGCCCGCTCAACAACAGCGCGGGCGCGTCGGTGCGGGAGGTCTGCGAAGTGTTCATAGCGCAGCCCAATCCGGCGTCACGCCGAAGTCCCTGATCACGCGCAAGGCGGATTTCAGGCCATCTTCATGGAAGCCGTAACCGGTCCACGCACCTGCGAACCACGCGCGGTGCTTGCCCTGGATCTCCGGCAGGCGGCGCTGGGCATCGATGGCGGGCTGGTCGAAGACCGGATGCTCGTAATCGAAACGGCCCATCACCGTCGCCGGGCTGGGCGGCTGGGGCGGATTCAGGGTGAGCACGATGTCGGTCTTGCAGGGCAGGTCCTGCAGGCGGTTGAGCCAGTAGCTCACGCACACCGCGCGGCTGCCATCGCTGTGGCGCGAACCAAGGTAATTCCAGGCCGACCAGACCTTGTCCAGCTGCGGCATGAGCGAGACGTCGCTGTGCAGCCAGGCGGTATTGGCCTGATAACGCACGGCCGACAGCACCTGATGTTCTTCAATGGTGGCGTCCTGCAGCAGCGCCAGGGTCTGCGGTGCGTGGGTGGCGAAGACCACCGCGTCGAACTGTTCCTCGCGCGGCTCGGCACCACCACTGCGCACCAGCACGCCCTGCTCGTTGCGGGTGACGCTGGTGAGACGGCTACCCAGGCGCACATCGTCCAGGGTGGCGGCGATGCGGCGCACGTATTCGCGCGAACCACCGCGCACGGTGCGCCAGCGCGGACGGTTGTTGACCTGCAGCAGGCCGTGATTGATGCAGAAGCGCAGGAAAGTCGCCGCCGGGAAATCGAGAATGTCCGAGGGCGAGCTGGACCAGATCGCCGCCGCCATCGGGATCAGATAGGCATCACCGAACAGGACGCCATAGCCGCCCTCTTCCAGCAACTGCCGCAAGGTCACCGGACGCCCCTCGCAGGCGGCCAGGTTGGCGTGCGCGCTACGATTGAAGCGCAGGATGTCGCGCAACATGCCCAGGAAGGACGGCTGCAGCAGGCGCTTGCGCTGGGCGAAGACGGTATCCAGATTGGTGCCGGCCCATTCGAAACTGCCTTCATCCATCGACACGCCGAAGGACATGTCGGTATCGTAGGTCTCGACCTTCAGCTCCTCGAACAGCGCGATCAGGTTGGGATAGGTCCAGTCATTGAAGACCAGGAACCCGGTATCGACCGGGAAGGGGACGCCCTCCGGCGCGATCTCCACGGTATTGGCATGGCCGCCCAGCGTCGGGGCGGACTCGAACAGCACGACCTGATGCTTGCGCGCCAGCAGGTAGGCGCTCGCCAGGCCGGAAATACCGGCCCCGATGACGGCGATGCGCTGTCCTGTGCCCTGCTCGATGGCTGATGCGTTTGGATTCATGAAAACTTGCCCGCCTATGTCTTTGTTATTGAAGTTCTGCCGTTGCCAGTCCATGGGAATGTTTCCCTGCCCTGCTGGCCCGTGCTGCTTTGGTGACCGGGGCGGCGCTTGCCGCGGACCTTTTTGGCCGCTCGCGCCGCTTATTTGCTATTCATCCTTGATTTAGGTGCTAAGATTACTACCAAAGAAAAATAAAATCTACTAATTAGTAACTTAAGCTACCAATGAGTATTTTCGGCAAACTGAGCTTCAAGGACCAAGCCTACAAATTACGGGAGAACGCCATCCTGGATGCCGCCACGTCCGTACTGGGCAGCAAGGGCTATGACCTGATGACCATGGACGACGTGGCCGGTGCAGTGGGCATCTCCAAGCCCAGCCTGTACAAGCATTTCAAGTCCAAGGAAGAGCTGATCGGCGAGACCATGATCCGTCTCGTCGATGGGGCGATCGACCAGCTGGCGCAGCTGGAGCCGATTCCCAGCCCGCGCGGCAAGCTCGAAGCGATGCTCGAATGGGCGCTGCGGGTGCGCCTGGAAGGCGGCCTGCCCTTCCTGCCCTCGACCAGCGCGCATGTGCGCGAGATGCTCATGCGCAACGTGAAATACGTCATGCGCGTGCTCAAGCTGAACGGGCAACTGGAAAAGCTGGTGAAGGATGCGCAGAAAAACGGCGAGATCGATGCTGCCCTGCCCAGTGATGTGGTGTTGTACAGCTACTACGCCCGCACCTGTGACCCGGCCGTGGATTACCTGCAGAAGTTCAGCAAGATGAGTACCGACGAGATCGTGAAATACATGCTGCACGTGGCCTTCAACGGCTTCACGAAGTAAAGGGCAGGCGCGCCGCGGCCAGCGGCGGCACCCGCCCTTTTCTGCTCTGCGGTATTACAAACCGTAGCAGCGCGCTGCGGTCCCGCCCCATAGCTGCTCCTGTTCCGCTGCCGACAGGCGCGTGGCCGCCCACTCGCGGACCACGCCCGCCACCGTCGCATAGGACGCCGCCAGCAGACACACCGGCCAGTCCGAGCCAAACATCAGGCGCTGCGGCCCGAAGGCTTCCAGCGCCGTATCCAGGCACAGGGCAATATTGTCGTAATCCTTCTGTCGCAATCCGCGCAGCCAATCCGCCTCGGTGACCAGCCCCGACAACTTGCAGGCCACATGCGGCATGGCGGCCAGTGCGCGCAGCTGGCGCTTCCATCCATTGAAGGAAGCTTCACTTCGCCCGAAATCCACCAGGGCTGGCTTGCCCAGGTGATCCAGCACCAGCCAGTGGCGGTCATGGCGTGCGCAGAAGGCCTGCACCTCGGCCATCTGCCGGGCATGGATCAGCACGTCATACACCAGGCCCTGCTGCTGCAGCCACTTGATGCCGGCATTGAAGGCGGGGGCCTCGACGAAGGCCGTGACGTCGGCTTCATCCTGGATCTGATGACGGAAGCCGACCAGCTTGTCCCGTCCCCATTGCGCCACGTTGGCAGCCAGGTGCGGCGAGGACAGATCCTCCCAGCCCACCACGCCGGCGATGCGGCGATCAGCGCGCGCCAGGTCCAGCAGGAAGCCGGTTTCTTCACGTCCCACGCGGGCCTGCACCGCAATGGAGGCATGCAGCCCTTCGGCATCCAGCACCGGATGCAGCTGCCCTGGCAGACGATCACAGGCCAGCAGTTCCATGCCCTTGCCGATCCAGGGATAGTCGTCGGCGCGATAGCGCCAGAAATGCTGATGGGCGTCGATGCGAAGGGGTTTCATGGCGCGGTCTCGGGAGGGAGGAGGAGAATGAAGCGTTTCCGCATCTCTTAGTTTTTTCTGGATGAAAACTTAGAAACGGGAAAGCGGAAACTTAAGGATTTCCCCGGATCACTCCGGGGAAACCGCAGAACACCAGACCGGATCAGTCGTACAGCACTTCCTTGATCTTCGGATCGTCGATGTTGCTCTTGTCGTACCAGTAGAAGCCGGTATCGATGACCTTGGGCAGCTTCTCGCCCTTGATCGCCTTGACCGCCGCTTCCACGGTCTTGTAGCCGATACCCACCGGGTTCTGGGTGATGGCACCGGCCATCACGCCGTCGCGGATCGCATCCTTCTGCTGCTTGCCGGAGTCATAGCCGATGATGATGATCTTGCGCTTCATCTCCTTGACGCCATTGACCACGCCGATGGCCGAGCCTTCGTTGGTACCGAAGATGCCCTTGATCTTGGGATAGGCTTGCAGGATGGACTTGGTGACCTCGGTCGACTTCAGCTGGTCGCCCGCGCCGTATTGCACGCTGACCACCTTGATCTTGGGATAGTTGG
>NZ_DBIC01000093.1:0-7900 GCF_002296545.1 Herbaspirillum sp. UBA812
TATGCTGGGCGAAGAATTCGGGGGTGGCGCGCTTGCCGGTAATCTCCCACGCGGTGGCTTTGGCGCCGTTCTCGCAGAATTCAAACAGATGCGGATCAGCCGGCTTGGCCCAGGAGCAGCTGACGCAGGCAAAGCCGTCCGGCTTGTTCTGCTTCATGAGAATGCGCGTGCCGGTGGCGATGACGTGCTCCTGCTGCAGGATGGCACCGAGCGCCTTGACCGAGCCCCAGCCGCCGGCGGCATTGTTGTATTCGTCGAACGTCGCTTCTTCGGGGATATCCTTGGTTTTCATGTCGCTTCTCCGAGCGTGATGCATTCGTGGGGGGCGCACTGCATGGTCACGTGGTCGCCCTTTGGCGCGGCGCATGGAAGACTTCTGCGTCCGGATCGCCATGATGAAAGTGAGCGCGCAATTTGGCTGTAGGCGCGTGACGGTTTTACAGCGCATCGGATTCCTACAGAGGGCGTCAGCGCTTGCGCGCACGGGCTCGGCGGGATGCGAGCGCTTACCGGATTCCTACGTCAAACACGGTAGCGCACCGACAGCTTGCAGATGCGAAGGCACTCATACTCTTCACCATTGCACAGCCCGTGCGCCTCTGTGCCCCTCATCATGATGTGCAGCTCCACCCGACGCTACGCCCCACCCTGCCCCTCGCTGCCTGCAGCGCTGGAGGAATTCATTGCGCCTGCCTTGCACCAGTCCCCGCACACCCAGCTACCCGTCGTGGCCGCGCGGCTGCTGCGCCAGCTGGTGGTAGCGGGATTGGACCGCCTGCCCCTGCCGGGCCACGGCGAGACGCTTGCGCGCTGGCAGGCGCTGGCGGCCGTGGCCGCGCAGGATCTGTCGCTGGCCAAGCTGTTCGAAGCCCATACCGATGCCCTCGCCATCCTGGCTGAAGCCCACGTCCCGGTACCACCGCATTCGATCTGGGGCGTGTGGTGCGCGCAAGGCCGGCCCGGCAGCCTGCACCTGCGTGAGCAAGGTGATCAGGTCATCCTTGACGGCGAAAAATCCTGGTGCTCGGGCGCAGCCGCCGTCACGCATGCGCTGCTCGGCCATCGCGACGAGCAAGACCGCTATTGGCTGCTGGCCATTGAACTGAGCCAGCCGGGCGTCAGCATCATCGAGGACGACTGGGCTGCCATCGGCATGGCTGCCACCCGCACTGCGCGCCTGCACTTGCGTACCGTCACCGCGCAGGTGATCGGCGGTCCGGGCTTCTATCTGGACCGTCCCGGTTTTTGGCAGGGTGGCATCGGCATTGCCGCCTGCTGGCACGGCGCTGCTACCGCGCTGGTATCGGTGCTGCGCCAAGGCCTGGCGCAGCGCGCAGACAGCCATGCGCTGGCCCGGCTGGGCAGCGCACTGTGCGCCGGGCATGCAGCAGCGGCCTGCCTGCGCGAGAGCGCTGCACGCATCGATGCCCATCCGCGTGCCAATGCCATGCAGGACGCCCTGCGCACGCGCCTGACGGTGGAGCGTGCCTGCCTGCAGATCATTGAGGACCTGGGGGCTGCCCTCGGTCCCCATCCCTATTGCGGCAGCCGGCACAGTGCGCGCCTGCTGGCCGACCTGCCGGTGTGGCTGCGCCAGAGCCACGCCGAACGCGACATGACCGCGCTGGCCAAGGCCAGTCTTGAAGAGGAGTCCTCCCCATGCTTACTGTAAAGCCGCCCCCATCGGCCAGGACGGCCGCTCCTGCGCGCCATATCGACATCGCCCACGGCACCGCCGAGGATGTGTGGCAATCCTGCCAGCGCCTGCATGCCCTGCCGGCACTGGAACTGAGCCAACTGGTGCCCGCGCGATCACGTGCGGTGATCCTGGCACCGCATCCCGACGACGAAACGCTCGGATGCGGCGGGCTGATCGCCCAACTGGCCGGGATGATGCGCGAGATCGCCGTGGTCGCCGTGAGCGATGGCGAACGCAGTCACCCGCCCTCGTCGCCGCTGGCAGCACGCCTGCCGCTGCTGCGTCCCGCCGAGAGCATGGCCGCGCTGGAATGCCTGGGTGCGGGTCAGGCGCAGATCCTGCGCGCGCGCATTCCCGACGGCCAGATCCGCCAGCATCGGCTGGAGCTGAAGGCCTGGCTGATCGCGCAATTGCGCCATACCGACATCGTCTTCGCGCCGTGGCGGCTGGACGGCCATCCCGACCACGAGACCGTGGGCGAAGTGGCCGCCGAGCTGGAACACGAATTGGGCTGCAAGCTGGTGGAAGTGCCGATCTGGGGCTGGCACTGGGCACAGCCGCTGGGCGGAGAATTCCCCTGGGGCCGCGCCCACAAGCTGGCCTTCGATGCCGGCACCGGCATGATGAAGCGGCGCGCCCTGCGCTGCTATCACAGCCAGATCGGCAGTGACGGCGAACGCGATCCGGTGCTGCCGGCCGGTGTGCTGGCGCATTTCGTGCGGCCTTACGAGGTGTTCTTCCTATGAGGGCAGCACAGCTTCCGGCCACGCGCCATTTCGATCAGCTCTATGCCGCCAGCGACGATCCGTGGAAGACGCGGGACAGCTGGTACGAACAACGCAAGCGTGCCCTGGTCGAGGCCATCCTGCCGCGCCAGCAATGCAGTGCCATCTTCGAGCCCGGCTGTGGCAGCGGCGAATTGACGCTGCAACTGGCCGCACGTTGCCAGTGGCTGATGGCCTCCGATTTCAGCGCGGAAGCGGTACGCATCACGCGCGAGAAGACGGCGCACCTGTCGCATGTACAGGTGCGCCGGCAGTCGCTGCCCGAACAATGGCCGGCGGCCGAACATGACATGCCGGCGGTAGACCTGATCGTGTTTTCCGAACTTTGCTACTACTTCGATGCGCCCAACATGGCCGAGATGGCGGCACTGGCCGCAGCCAGCCTGTCGCCGGGCGGACACCTGCTGGCCTGCCACTGGAAGAAGGATTTCGATGACCGCCTGCTGGCCACGCGGCCCATGCACCAGCTCATCGATGCGCACGCGCGACTGAAACGCCAGGCCTGCTATGAGGACGAAGACATCCTCATCGACCTCTGGCGCAGGATCTGACCCGCACTGCACCCACCACTTTCCGGAGAACCGAGCATGATCGGCATCGTCATCCCCGCGCACGACGAAGAAGCCAGCCTGCACGCCTGCCTGCAGGCGGTGCGCAAGGCGGCTGCGCATCCTCAGCTGCAAGGTGAGGCGGTGAGCATCGTGGTAGTGCTCGACAGTTGCAGCGACGGCTCCGAGCAAATCGCACGCCGCCATCCGGTGACGGTGCTGCCGCTGCAGGTGCGCAATGTCGGCCTGGCGCGGCATCACGGCGCGCGCGCACTGATCGCTGCGGGCGCACGCTGGCTGGCCTTTACCGATGCCGATACGCGGGTTGCCCCCGATTGGCTGGCGGCACAACTGGCGCTGCAGGCGGACGCGGTCTGCGGTACGGTCTCGCCCGACCACTGGGGCGATCATCCGCCGGAGGTGCAGCAACGCTTCGCGCGCGACTATCACGATGAGGATGGCCATCGCCATATCCACGGTGCCAATCTGGGTGTCTGCGCCCAGGCCTATCTGCGTGCGGGCGGCTTTCCGCCGCTGGCCTGTCATGAGGATGTGGGACTGGTGCAGGCCTTGCAGGCCACCGATGCGCAGATCGCCTGGAGTGCGCGGGTGCGGGTGGTCACCAGCACCCGCAAGCAGAGCAAGGCGCGCGGCGGCTTCGGCGATACGCTGCGGCTGTGGGCCGCCGAAGAGTGCGCGGCCATCCTGCCGGCTTAGCGGGGATTGTCTCCCGCACGCACCACCTGTTGCGCCTGCTCGATGCTCACGTGATGGTCTTCCACCGTATTGACCAGCCGCTGGCGTTTCGCGCGTGAGCCGAAGTTGTTGGCGTAGATCCACGTGAACTCGGCACCGAGCAGGAAGATCTGGGCCGAGTAATAGATCCACAGCAGCAGCAGTGCAAACGAGCCGGCCGCCCCGAAGCCGGAGGTCATGCCGGTGCTGCCCAGATACAGACCGATCAGATACTTGCCGATGATGAAGAGCACGGTGGTGGCCACGGCACCGATCCACACGTCATGCCAGGACAGTGTCACGCGCGGCATGAACTTGTAGATCATCGAGAAGAGCGTGGAGAACACCACGAAGGACAGCACGAAGTTGAGCATCTGCAGCAACAGTTGCCATCCTTCGAACCAGCCGCCCCACCAGCGTCCCAGCGCCGCCAGCGCCGCACTGACCACCAGCGAGATGATCAGCAGGAAGCCCAGCCCGATGATCAGGCCAAAGGACAGCAGCCGCGTGCGCGCCAGTTGCCACAGGCCACTCTTGCTCCTGGCGACGGGGATGCGCCAGATGCGATCGAGCGCACTCTGCAATTCAGAAAACACCGCTGTGGCGCCAATGACCAGCGTGACCACCGAAATGCCGGCGGCGATCATGCCCTCGCGCGGCTGGCTCACCGACTTCAGCAAACCCTGGATGGCAAACGCGCCTTCAGTACCGACGATGTCGCGGATCTGGTTGACGATCTCACCCTGCGCGGCATCGTGGCCGAACAGCATGCCGGCCACCGCGATGGCGATCACCAGCATGGGAGCAATCGAGAAGATGGTGTAGTAGGCGATGGCCGCTCCCATGCTGGGGGCGAAGTCATCGATCCAGGCATTGACCGCGGCCACCGTCATCTGCCAGGCCTGCTGGGCGCGCGTGCCGCCCTTGATCATCTTGACCTCGGCCGCCGGGTCCAGATAGTCCGAGGGGGCCGGTTCCAGCTTGGCCTTGACGATGTCGATCCGCGCCGGGGCATCCGGCGGCAGCGCTGTATCGGTCTTGGCCTTGGCGGCAGCCGCCTTGGCACGGGCAGATCCCTTGCGCCAGGCGGCAATCAGCGGCATGGCCAGCGTCACCAGCCGCAAGGCCCGTTCCAGTCCTTGCGGCAGTGCATCGTGATGAGCCGTCGCGGCATGGCCGGTAGGCGCCTTGCTGTTCTCCTCCTCTGCACGGGAGGCCACCATCCGGCGCGCTGTCGGCGACGCAGTCACGCGCTTCTGGCGGCGCTTTCTTCCCAGCCACAGACCTGCGCCGGCGCTCAACAGGGCAGCGGCGATCAGGCCGCCCGGGGAAGGACTGCCCGGCTCCTCCCCGGATTGAGGACGGGCAGCGGCTGGCGGGGTGCGGACAGGACGAAACGGGTCGGAAGAGCTGCTCATGAAGTCCTCGGCTGGGCATATTGTTGTGGCAGTGTGACCGGTGCGTATGAACGATTGTTCCTGCTTCCGACCTGCCCGTCCAGCCTTGTAGGAAGCCGCTGTCGGCGCTCTGGTGGCCGACGTGAAAATGAAGCGCGTGGTATAAAGGTGGTCTTCGCGACAAGCTTCACTGGCTTCGCATTGCGTGTGAACCAGAGCGGCGCAAGCCGGTCTGTCTGCATTCTCCCCAGGCCATCGCGCCTGCCCTGCGGGTAGCCCATTGGGCCGAACCGGGCAGCGCCGGCCCTTCCCCAACCTGACGAACGAGGATTGCCCATGTATAAGGACGTACAGCTTTTCATCAACGGCGAATGGACCGCCAGCGCCTCCGGCCGCACCATCGATGTCGTCAACCCGGCTACCGAGGAAGTGATCGGCAAGATCGCCCACGCCGACCGCAGCGACCTGGATCGCGCCCTGGAAGCCGCCAAAAAGGGCTTCGAGACCTGGCGCAACATGTCCGCCTTCGAGCGTTCCAAGATCATGCGCCGTGCCGCTGATCTGCTGCGCGAGCGCGCTGACGATATCGCGCGCCTGATGACCATGGAACAAGGCAAGCCGCTGGGTGAATCCAAGATGGAAACCCTGGGCGCGGCCGACACCATCGACTGGTTCGCCGAGGAAGCCCGCCGCACCTACGGCCGCCTGGTGCCGGCCCGCGTGCCGGGTGCCTACCAGATGGTGATCAAGGAGCCGGTCGGTCCGGTGGCCGCCTTCACCCCGTGGAACTTCCCGATCAACCAGGTGGTGCGCAAGCTCTCTGCGGCCCTGGCTGCGGGCTGCTCCATCATCGTCAAGGCCCCGGAAGAAACCCCGGCCTCTCCGGCCGAGCTGATCCGTGCCTACGCGGACGCAGGCGTGCCGGCCGGTGTCATCAACCTGGTCTACGGCGTGCCGGCCGAGATCTCGGAATACCTGATCCCGCATCCGGTGATCAAGAAGATTTCCTTCACCGGTTCCACCCCGGTGGGCAAGCAGCTGGCGGCCCTGGCCGGCCAGCACATGAAGCGCGCCACCATGGAACTGGGCGGCCACGCACCGGCCATGGTGTTCGACGATGTGGACGTGGAACTGGCCGCCAAGACCCTGGCCACCTCCAAGTTCCGCAATGCCGGCCAGGTGTGCGTCTCGCCGACCCGCTTCCTGGTGCAGAAGGGTGTCTTCAACGCCTTCGTCGACAAGTTCGTCACCTATGCCGAACAACTGAAGGTGGGCAATGGCCTGGAAGCTGGCGTGGGCATGGGCCCGGTCGCCAACAAGCGCCGCATCCCGGCGCTGGAAGCGCTGATCGATGATGCCGTTTCGCAAGGCGCGCAATTGCGCACCGGTGGCAAGCGCATCGGCGACAAGGGTTATTTATTCCAGCCGACCGTGCTGACCAATGTCCCGCTGGACGCCCGCGTGATGAACGAGGAGCCCTTCGGTCCGCTGGCCATCATCAATTCCTTCGAGACCCTGGATGAAGTGATCACTGAAGCCAACCGCCTGCCCTTCGGCCTGGCCGCCTATGCCTTCGCCAAGTCGGCCAAGACCAAGCACGCCCTGGCCGCGCGCGTGGAAAGCGGCATGCTGACCATCAACCACCTGGGCCTGGCGCTGCCGGAACTGCCCTTCGGCGGCATCAAGGACAGCGGCTACGGTTCCGAAGGCGGTACCGAGGCCATCGAGGCCTACATCAACACCAAGCTGGTGACGCAGCTGGATGTCTGATCCCGGGCAGGTCGCATGACCTGCCGCAATGATTGCACTGTGTGATGAAAAAAATCGGCGGACCTGCAAGGGTCCGCCGATTTTCTTTTGGGGCGCTGCTGCTTATTCTTCGCCACCGCCTCCCGAGGGCGGCACCAGGATATCTCGGCTGCCATTGCGCGACATGGCCGAGAGCACGCCCGCCGTTTCCATCTGCTCCACCAGGCGCGCAGCGCGGTTGTAGCCGATGCGCAATTGCCGCTGCACCGAAGAGATGGAAGCGCGGCGGGTCTTGAGCACGAAGGCCACCGCTTCGTCGTAGAGCGGGTCGGCTTCGGCATCGCCCCCCTCGCCGCCGGCGAACATGTCGGCCTGGGTCGTGTCCTCGGAAATCGGCGGAGCCAGGATTTCCTCGATGTAGCGCGGCTCGCCAAAGGACTTCAGGTATTCCACCACGCGGTGCACTTCTTCATCGGAGACAAAGGCGCCATGCACCCGCTGCGGATAACCCGAGCCCGGCGGCAGGAACAGCATGTCGCCATGGCCCAGCAGCGATTCGGCCCCCATCTGGTCCAGCACGGTGCGCGAGTCGATCTTGGAAGAGACCTGGAAGGCCACGCGGGTCGGGATGTTGGCCTTGATGAGGCCGGTGATCACGTCCACCGACGGCCGCTGCGTGGCCAGGATCAGGTGGATGCCGGCTGCGCGCGCCTTCTGGGCCAGGCGGGCGATCAACTCTTCCACCTTCTTGCCGACCACCATCATGAGGTCGGCCAGTTCGTCGATGACGATGACGATGGTGGGCAGCTTTTCCAGCGGCTCGGGCGCGTCGGGCGTGAGGCTGAAGGGATTGGGAATCTTCTCGCCACGGGCGGCGGCATCGTCGAGCTTCTGGTTGTAGCCGGCCAGGTTGCGCACGCCCAGCTTGGTCATCTTCTTGTAGCGGCGCTCCATCTCTTCCACCGCCCAGTTCAGGGCGTGGCCGGC
>NZ_DBIC01000085.1:0-5448 GCF_002296545.1 Herbaspirillum sp. UBA812
ATACCGGCAAGGACATGATCCGTGGCAAGGAAGCCCGCAACATCCGCGTCGAGGCTGGCCGCGTGCTGCTGGATGTGGAGCTGGGCTATCCGGCGGCCAGCCAGATTGCGCCTATCCGCCAGCTGGTCGAAGAGGCGCTGGGCAAGCTGCCGGGCGTGACCGCAGTCGAGGCCAACGTCTACTTCAAGATCGTGGCGCACGCGGTGCAGCGCGGCATCAAGCTCAAGAGCAACGTCAAGAACATCATTGCCGTGGCGTCGGGCAAGGGCGGGGTGGGCAAGTCCACCACGGCGGTCAACCTGGCGCTGGCGCTGTCGGCCGAGGGCGCGCGCGTGGGTATCCTGGATGCCGATATCTATGGTCCTTCGCAGCCCATGATGATGGGCATCTCCGGCCAGCCCGAGACCAAGGATGGCAAGACCATGGAGCCGCTGGAAAACCACGGCCTGCAGGTCTCGTCCATCGGTTTCATGATCGATCCGGACGAGCCCATGGTCTGGCGCGGCCCCATCGTCACGCAAGCCCTGCAGCAACTGCTGGACCAGACCAACTGGCGCGACCTGGATTACCTGATCGTCGACATGCCGCCGGGCACTGGCGATGTGCAGCTGACCTTGTCGCAGAAGGTGCCGGTCACCGGTGCGGTCATCGTCACCACCCCGCAGGACATTGCCCTGCTGGATGCACGCAAGGGTTTGCGCATGTTCGAGAAGGTCGGCATCCCCATCCTGGGCATCGTGGAAAACATGAGCATGCACGTCTGTTCCAACTGTGGCCACGCCGAGCCCATCTTTGGCGTGGGCGGTGGCGAGAAGATGTGTGCCGACTTCGGCGTGGACTTCCTGGGGGCCTTGCCGCTGACCATGGAAATCCGCCAGCAGACCGATTCCGGCAAGCCCACCGTGGTGGCCGACCCGGACGGCAAGGTCGCCGAGATCTACAAGGCCATCGCCCGCAAGGTGGCCGTGAAGGTGGCCGAGAAGGCGCGCGACATGACCAGCAAGTTCCCCAGCATCGTGGTGCAGAACGACTGATGTGCGCCCCGGGGCGGGCCGCCGGCATGGCGTGCCGCCCTGCAAAGGCGTTAAAATGACGCCTTTCCGAATTCCTTTGCTTGACCGATGGCCGGCCCTGGCATTCCAGGACCGGCCTGATTTTTACTCGCTATCATGACTGCCACTCAAGTTCGTACCCGTTTCGCTCCCAGCCCCACCGGCTACCTGCACCTGGGCGGTGCCCGCACGGCGCTGTTCTCCTGGGCCTACGCCCGTCGCTTCGGCGGCACTTTCGTGCTGCGCATCGAAGATACCGACGTCGAGCGTTCCACCCCGGAAGCGGTGCAGGCCATCATCGAGGGCATGCAGTGGCTGGGGCTGGAGCATGACGAAGGTCCGTTCTACCAGATGAAGCGCATGGATCGCTATCGCGAAGTGATCGGCCAGATGCTGGAGCAGGGTACGGCCTACTACTGCTACTGCACCCCGGAAGAAGTGGAAGCCATGCGCGAGCGCCAGCGTGCGGCCGGCGAGAAGCCGCGCTACGACGGCACCTGGCGTCCCGAGCCAGGCAAGACCCTGCCGGCCATCCCGGAAGGCCGCAAGCCGGTGGTGCGTTTCAAGAATCCGCAAGACGGCGAGGTGAGCTGGAATGACGTGGTCAAGGGTCCCATCACCATCTCCAACCGTGAACTGGATGACTTGGTGATTGCCCGTCCGGACGGCACGCCGACCTACAACTTCTGTGTTGTGGTGGATGATTGGGACATGAAGATCACCCACGTCATCCGTGGCGACGACCATGTGAACAATACGCCGCGCCAGATCAATATCCTGAAGGCCCTGGGCGGCACGCTGCCCGAGTATGGCCACGTGCCGATGATCCTCGGTGCGGATGGCGAGAAGCTGTCCAAGCGCCACGGTGCGGTGAGCGTGATGGATTACCCGGCCCAGGGCTATCTGCCTGAGGCCATGCTGAACTATCTGGCGCGCCTGGGCTGGAGCCATGGTGACGACGAGATTTTCTCGATGCAGCAGTTCTGCGAATGGTTCGACCTGGATCACCTGACCAAGGCGCCGGCGCAATTCAATCCGGAAAAGCTGAACTGGCTCAACAACCACTACATCAAGCTGGCTGACAACGCTCGTCTGGCTGATCTGGTCCGCCCGTTGCTGCAGGCACAGGGTGCGGTATTCGAAGGTGCGCCTGATCTGGCGGCCGTGATTGCTCTGCTGAAGGATCGTGCCAATACCGTCAACGAGATTGCGGCTGCGGCGCTGATGTTCTATCGCCAGCCGGCCCCGGATGCGGCCCTGGTGGCGCAGCACATTACCGAGGCGATCAAGCCGGCCCTGGCTGACTTTGCCCAGCGCGTGGCCACGGTGGAGTGGAGCAAGGAAGCGATTGCGCCGATGATCAAGGAAGTGCTGGCTGCGCACGGCATCAAGATGCCACAGCTGGCGATGCCGTTGCGCCTGATCGTGGCGGGGCAATTGCAGACGCCGGCCATTGACGCCGTGCTGCAATTGTTTGGCCGTGAGGCTGTAGAGGCACGCTTGGCGGCATATCTTTGAAAAAAAGAAATTATTTTTCAAAAAGCTGTTGTCTTTTGAAAAGAGGTATTGCATAATCTCGCTTCTTCGCAACGGGGGTATAGCTCAGCTGGGAGAGCGCTTGCATGGCATGCAAGAGGTCAGCGGTTCGATCCCGCTTACCTCCACCAGCGACCCGCATGGAAATGTGGGGTGAATTGGCGGAAGAGCTGATTCGAGGAATGTTGTAGTTGTGACCGTTTTGTCCCCTTCGTCTAGAGGCCTAGGACATCACCCTTTCACGGTGAGTACGGGGGTTCGAATCCCCCAGGGGACGCCAAATAAAAAAGCCCGCGCAAGCGGGCTTTTTTGTTTGGTGGCCCCTAGCGATGTGCTTGAGCACATCGCGGGGGGATTCGAAAGGTTTCGCTTGCAAGCGAAACCGGGCCCGCGGCACGTGGGCGAATCCCTCGCTCGCGCAGCGAGCGTTAGCCTACGATTGAGCGCGCACCGAACGCAATCCAAGCCAACCCAGCCAGCCGAAAGCCCGCGCAAGCGGGCTTTTTTGTCTGCTGGCACCTAGTGCATTTGTCTCTCCAGTAACATTTTCCCCCGGCATTTTGCGCTATCCTCCCGGCAAACCTCACCGCAGGAGCCCTCATGACCGCAGCCGCCCATCTCGACATCGACCCTCGTGGCCTGGCCACGCTGACCCTCAACCGCCCTGATGTCCACAATGCCTTCGACGATCAACTGATCGCCCACCTGATCGACCTCATCAACGAGGCGCGTGACGACAAGCGTACTCGCGTCCTGCTGCTGGCCTCCACCGGCAAGTCCTTCTCCGCCGGTGCCGACCTGGCCTGGATGCGCCGCATGGCCGACGCCTCGCGCGAGGACAATCTGCGCGATGCCCGCAAGCTGGCACTGTTGATGGAAACCCTCAACAGCTTCCCGGCACCGACGGTGGCCAAGGTCCAGGGCGCAGTGATGGGCGGCGGTGTCGGCCTGGTCTCATGCTGCGACATCGTGGTGGCTTCCGAGGCGGCCTTCTTTGCACTTTCCGAAGTCAAGCTGGGCTTGGCTCCAGCGGCCATCAGCCCGTACGTGATCGCCAAGATGGGCGTATCGCAGGCGCGCCGCTTCTTCGTCTCGGGCGAGCGTTTCACTGCCATCCGCGCCGCCGCCATCGGCCTGGTGCATGAAGTGGTGCTGTCCCAGGAACTGGATGCCAAGGTGCTGCAAGTGATCGATACCTTGCTGGCCAACGGACCGCAGGCGATGCGCGCCGCCAAGCAACTGGTACAGGTCGCCAATCCGCTGCAGGTCACGCCTGAACTGGCGGAATATACGGCCGGCGTCATCGCCGACCTGCGCGCCTCCCCGGAAGGGCGAGAGGGCCTGCGCGCCTTCCTCGAAAAAGACGCCCCGGCCTGGACACGCGCTTCATCTTCAGCAGGATAAACATGAAATCCATGCACGTAGCCATCGCCGGTGCCGGTCCGGCCGGATTGGCCATGGCGCTCTACCTCAAGCGCGCCGGCCATCGCGTCACCTTGCTGGAGCGCTTCGTTACGGCCGCGCCAGTCGGTTCCGGCCTTATCCTGCAGCCCACGGGACTGACGGTACTGGAAGACCTGGGCCTGTTCTCGCGCATCGCCGCGCTGGGCCAGCGCATCGACCGCCTCTACGGAGCTGATGCCCGCAGCGGCAAGACGGTGCTGGATGTGCGGTATGACGCGGTGCGCGGAGGACGCTATGGCATTGCGGTCCATCGTGCGGCCCTGTTCGGCGTCCTGCAGGAAGCGGCGCAACGGGAAGGGATCGAAGCCGAAACCGGCCATGAGATCAACGGCCTGGAACATGGCAGCGCAGGTGCCAGCCTGGCCACTGCGGATGGCCGCCGCGTCGGTCCCTTCGATCTGGTCATCGATGCCAGTGGTGCCCGTTCGCTGCTGCGCCGCCACGCGCTCAATACCTGCGAGCCGAAGCGCCTGCCCTATGGAGCCTTCTGGGTTTCCTTGCGCGCCCAGCCAGGCCTGTCGTTCGGTGTGAATTCGCTGGTGCAGCGCTATCGCCGTGCCAGCACCATGATCGGGGTGCTACCCATCGGTCGCCCGAGGCAGCAGGATGATCCCATGGTGGCCTTCTTCTGGAGTACCAAGCCGGACCAGGTGGAGCAGCTCAAGCAACGAGGGCTGGAAGCATGGAAGGAGGGAATTCATGCGCTATGGCCGGAATGTGAACCCTATCTGGCTCAGATCGATGGCTTCGAACAGATGACGCTGGCGCGCTACGGCCATCACACCCTGCCTTCGCCCTATGGCCAGCGGCTGGCCATCATCGGCGACGCTGCCCACTCCACCAGCCCGCAGCTGGGGCAGGGGGCCAACATGGCCTTGCTCGATGCACGGGCGCTGATTCATGCCCTGCAGCAGTCCGATACCCTGCAACAAGCGCTGCCCCGCTATGCCGCTTCACGCCGCCGCCACGTGCGGACCTTCCAGGCGATGTCGGCGATGTTCACGCCGTTCTACCAGTCCGATTCGGTGTGGTTGCCTTGGGTGCGCGACCAATTGGCGGCGCGCTTGTCGGTAGTGCCGCCCGCACCGCAAATGTTGGCGCGGATGGTGGCCGGCACTTTGGTCGATCCCTTCACGTCGATTGGCTTGCAGGAGCGCGACTGGAATATCGCACCCCAGCCCTCGGCCCTGGGCTGACCGGGTTCAGCCCGGGAAGACGTTTTCCTTCACTTGCGCTCTTCGCGGCAGAACAGGCGGCCGCGGCGCTGGCAGCGTTCGCGTTCCTCGGGCGTCATCGCTTCCCAGCGCGCCTGCATGAAGCGGCGCTTCTCATGCCAACCGCCATGCCGCCCGCGGAAACCGCCGAACAGCACCCGGCACAGCACCAGCAATCCCAG
>NZ_DBIC01000085.1:5737-7133 GCF_002296545.1 Herbaspirillum sp. UBA812
CGGCACAGCACCAGCAATCCCAGCGCCCGCCAGAAGCCGATCTCGGCCACGCCCGGGAAGATCGGCGGCATCACCCAGTTCCACAGCAGCATCACCACCACGCCCAGCACCGGCACGCACAGCAGGCACAGCAGGAGTTTCACGCCCCAGCGGCGCGGATCACGCCCGCCACGGAAGCCACGATCGCGGCGCGCCGGGGTGGGGGGATTTTGAGGCATGTCGTTCTGTTCCATTACATCTCCAATTCGTCATAAACCGCCTGCAAGCGCTCGCGCAGATGCAGGACTGCATAGCGCTTGCGCGCCAGCAGGGTATTGAGGCTGGTGCCACTGGCAGCAGCCATTTCCTTGAAACTGATGCCATCGAGTTCGTGGGCGATGAAGACCTCGCGCTGCGCTGGCGGCAATTCGTCCAGTGCCGCCTGCAAGGCCTCGATCAGCGCCGCACGCGCATAGGCCGCTTCCGGACCGCCATCGCTGGCCGGCAGCACCAGGTCCAGCCGCCAGCTGTCTTCGCCACCCTCGACTTGCTCGATGTCGTGCGCCTCGGGCAAGGGCTCTTCCTTCTTCTTGCGGAAGCGGTCGATGATGCGGTTGCGCGCCACGCGGAACAACCAGGCGCTGACCTGCTCGATGGGCTCCGGCAGGCGGTAGGCCTGGACGAACTCATAAAACACTTCCTGCAGGATGTCTTCGGCCTCGCCGGCGTCCGCCACCCGGCGGCGGATGAAGCCGCCCAGCCGGCTGCGTTCGCGCATGACGGTGGCGGTGATCTCGCGGTCCTGGTCGCTCATCGGGGAGAGGGTGGAAATGGGCTGCATGCCCTGAAGACGGTTGTTCTCAGGGCATATTGTGGATCGGGAGGAAAAAAAGAGGGGAAACTGCGAAGGGGAAATGAAGAAACAAGCAAAACCAGCGCGTTTGCGCGGGGAGCCATGGCCCTGCAAGCCGCTCCCCGCCTGAGGGTCCAGCCCTTACAGTTCGATGCGCGTGCCCAGCACCTGCAGGAACTGCGCCAGCCACGCCGGATGCGCCGGCCAGGCCGGAGCCGTGACCAGCTTGCCGTCGGTGATGGCGGCATCCACGGCGATATCGGCGAATTGCCCGCCGGCCAGCTTCACTTCCGGCGCGCAAGCCGGATAGGCCGAGACCCTCTTGCCTTCCAGCACGCCGGCGGCGGCCAGCACCTGCGGACCGTGGCAAACGGCGGCGATGGGCTTGTCAGCCTTGGCGAAGGCTTGCACCAGCTCGATCACCTTGGGGTTCAGGCGCAGGTATTCCGGGGCGCGGCCACCGGCCACCACCAGCGCGTCATAGCCTGCCGCGCTGACATCGTCGAAGCTGGCGTTGAGGGCGAACTGGTGGCCGGGCTTTTCGGTATAGGTCTGGTCGCCTTC
>NZ_DBIC01000033.1:0-2771 GCF_002296545.1 Herbaspirillum sp. UBA812
GTCCACACGGCAGCCCACAAGGTGGGACGCGGGCTCTTGAAGAGACGGAAGCATTCCCACGAACCGGCGGCGAAGAACACCAGCACCGCCATGGCAAAGGCCGGGAAATAACCGAAATACAGGATGGGCAACAGGATTGCCAGCAGGATCAACGCCGTGATGACACGCGTCTTGAGCATCAGGAAGCCTTTTTCTGGTCCAGTACCTGGGCACTGGTGCGCCCGAAGCGGCGCTCGCGTTGTTGGTAGGAGCCGATCGCCTGATCCAGCGCCTTGTCGTCGAAATCGGGCCAGAAGGTTTCGGTGAAGTACAGCTCGCTGTACGCCAGCTGCCACAACAGGAAATTGGAGATACGCTGCTCACCGCCGGTGCGGATGAACAAATCGGGCTCGGGGGCATACGCCATGGCCAGATACGGGGCCAGTTCTTCTTCGGTGTAGTCGGTCGCGCCCGGCTTGTCCTTGACCATTTTGGAGACGGCCTGCATGACATCCCAGCGCCCGCCATAGTTGGCGCAGACGGTCAGCGTCAGGCGGCTGTTGCCGGCGGTCTGTGCCTCGGCCTTGGCCGCCATCTCCTGCAATTTCGGATCGAAGCGGCTCATGTCGCCGACGATGCGCAGGCGGATGCCATTGTTGGCCATCTTGCCGACTTCACGCTCCAGCACCGTCATGAACAGGCGCATCAGCACCGACACTTCGTCGGCAGGCCGACGCCAGTTTTCGGAACTGAAGGCAAACAGGGTGAGGAATTCGATACCGCGCTCGGCGCAGGCCTCGACGATGGAGCGCACTGCGTCCACGCCCTTGGCATGCCCCGCCACGCGCGGCAGGAAACGTTTGGTCGCCCAACGACCGTTGCCGTCCATGATGATGGCAACATGGCGCGGAACCGCGGAAGTCTCCGGAACCGCCAGAGTTGAGCTTTGATGCTTCATGTAAATGATTTATTACTTTTCCGTGCGCCGGATGGTGAAGCGCAACATGGTAACGGGCACGCGCCGCTTTGACAAACCGGCCAGCCTCCTCCCCCCATTGCCGCTCTCACATCCCGCCTGCACTTTTGCTGTCTTGGACTTGTTCGTGCAGCGCGGCCGCCATGGCAGCCGCGCGTGAGACCTGCAGGACGATTTACACCGTCATCACTTCCTTTTCCTTGTCGGTGACCATCTTGTCGATGTCGGCGACGAACTTGTCGGTCAGCTTCTGGATCTCGTCCTGGCCGCGGCGCTCGTCATCTTCCGAGGCAATCTTGTCCTTGACCAGCTTTTTCAGGCCTTCGTTGCCTTCGCGGCGGATGTTGCGCACGGCGATCTTGGCATCCTCGGCTTCGCTCTTGACCAGCTTGACCATTTCCTTGCGGCGCTCTTCGGTCAGCGCGGGCATCGGCACACGGATCAGGTCGCCGTGGGTGGCCGGGTTCAGGCCCAGGTCGGCTTCACGGATGGCTTTCTCGATGACGGCGGCCATCTTCTTTTCGAAGGGCTGCACACCGATGGTGCGCGCATCGATCAGGGTCAGGTTGGCGACTTGCGACAGGCCGGTCGGCGAACCATAGTATTCAACCATGACCTGGTCCAGCAGGCCGGTATGGGCGCGGCCGGTACGAACCTTGGCCAGGTTGGCCTTCAGGGTTTCGATGGACTTGGCCATCTTCTGCTCGGTATTTTTCTTGACGTCAGCGACACTCATGCTGCTCTCCTAACTTTGGTGCAATAACTTGGCTTGTCTTGATGGCAAATGCCTGAAAGACGGGCATTGTAAACGGGAATCCCGGCCTGCGGCCGGTTTCTGCACTGCAATATCGATCAGACGTGAACCAGGGTGCCTTCATCGTCACCCATGACCACGCTCTTCAACGCGCCCGGCTTGATGATGGAAAACACCTTGATCGGCAGCTTCTGGTCGCGGCACAGCGCAAAGGCGGTGGCATCCATCACCTGCAGGTGCTTGGCGATGGCTTCGTCGAAGGAGATCGACTGGTAGCGAGTGGCGGCCGGGTCCTTCTTGGGGTCGGCGGTGTAGACACCGTCGACCTTGGTGGCCTTCAGCACGATCTGGGCACCGATTTCCGAGCCACGCAGGGCGGCGGCGGTATCGGTGGTGAAGAAGGGGTTGCCGGTACCGGCGGCGAACACCACGATCTTGCCTTCTTCCAGGTATTGCAGCGCCTTGGGGCGCACATAGGGCTCGACCACCTGCTCGATGCCGATGGCCGACATCACGCGGGCCGTCAGGCCGGCCTGGCGCATGGCGTCAGCCAGGGCCAGCGAGTTCATGACGGTGGCCAGCATGCCCATGTAGTCGGCGGTTGCACGATCCATGCCCTGGGCGCCCGGCGCGACGCCGCGGAAGATGTTGCCGCCACCGATCACGATGGCCAGTTCCACGCCCAGTTTGCTGATTTCTGCTACATCCGCGACCATGCGTTCGATGGTCGCGCGATTGATACCGTAGGCGTCGTCGCCCATCAGTGCTTCGCCGGAGAGTTTGAGGAGTACGCGCTTGTAGGCTGGTGTTGTCATTGCAGGGCTCCGTGTTCTGTCCGAGGTTGAATTACGTATTGACGCGCCGGCACTCGCTGTCACCCGACGAAATGGCGCTTTTTCGTCATCAGGGGCAGGTCCGAACGCATGAGGGGATTTACTGCTGCGCCCTACTCTGTCTTGCCGTGTGCTGCCATTATTGCTTTTGCTACCCATATTGCCGTTGCCAGGCGGCCTGCCCTGCGCGTCATCATTCATCCGACGGACGACCCTGACTGTAGACGCG
>NZ_DBIC01000324.1:0-7285 GCF_002296545.1 Herbaspirillum sp. UBA812
GTTCCAGAACTATGCGCTGTTCCCGCACATGACCATCGCGCAGAACGTGGCCTATCCGCTGTCGGTGCGCAAGATGGATCGCGCCACCCGCGAAGCCAAGGTCAAGCAGGCGCTGGACATGGTGCAGATGGGAAAATTCGGTGACCGTTATCCGACCCAGCTCTCCGGTGGCCAGCAGCAGCGCGTGGCGCTGGCGCGCACGCTGGTGTTCGATCCGCAACTGGTGCTGATGGATGAACCGCTGGGCGCGCTCGACAAGCAATTGCGCGAACACATGCAGCTCGAACTGAAGGCCCTGCACAAGCGCCTGGGCGTGACCTTCGTCTACGTCACCCACGACCAGAGCGAAGCGCTCACCATGTCGGACCGCGTGGCCGTCTTCGACCAGGGCGTGATCCAGCAGCTGGCCCCGGTCACCGAGCTCTACGAATATCCGGACAATCAATTCGTCGCCAACTTCATCGGCGACAACAACCGTCTCAAGGGCAGCGTGGAAACGGTCCAGGGCGAACACTGTACGGTGCGCCTGGCCGATGGCACGGTGATCACCGGCCTGAACGTGCATCGCGCCCATGCCGGACAAAGCATCACCGCCTGCGTGCGCCCGGAACGCATCCGCCTGGCCGCAGGCGGCAGTGCCGAACCCAACAGCATCCGCGCCACCATCGCCGGGCTGATCTATTTTGGGGATCACGTGCGCGTGCGCTGCACGGTGACGGGGCAGGAAGACTGCTTCGTCAAACTCTCCCTCTCCGACCCGGCACTGGCGGGACTGAGCGAAGGCAGCAGCGTGGTCCTGCATGTGGCGCAGGATCGTCTGCGCTGCTTCCTCTGATTTCCCCACACTCCCCGTTTACTTGGTTTTTTGAGTTATTCCGTTTTTGTTCTTTTGTCGCACCTGATGTTCAGCAGTACCGCTTGATGAGCGAGGCAACTCAGATTGCCGCTCGGCTCTACCTTAGTTCAACACAGTCAACACGCACGATAACCAACGAGGAACAACAATGAAACGCCTGACACCTGCCCTGCTGTCCCCGCTCTTCCTGGGCCTGCTGTTTTCCGGCGCGGCTTCCGCCGCGGAACTGACCCTGGTCAACTTCGGCGGTGCCAATGGCAACGCCCAGAAGGTGGCCTACGTCGAGCCCTTCCAGAAGAGCACCGGCACCAAGGTCGTGACCGCCGAGTTCAACGGCGAACTGGCCAAGGTCAAGGCCATGGTCGAGACCAAGAAGGTCAGCTGGGACGTGGTGGAAATCGACGGCGGCGACCTGACCCGCGCCTGTGATGATGGCCTGATCGAAAAGCTCGACCTGGCCAAGACCATCAAGAAGGATGACTACATCCCCGAAGCCACGGTGAGCGAATGCGGCATGGGTGCCTTCGTCTGGTCCACCGTGCTGGCCTACAACGCCGACAAGCTCAAGACCGCACCGACCGGCTGGGCCGATTTCTGGGATACCAAGAAATACCCCGGCAAGCGCGGCATGAAGAAGAGCGCCCAGTACAACCTGGAGTTCGCACTCATGGCCGACGGCGTGCCGACCAAGGATGTCTACAAGGTCCTGGCCACCAAGGAAGGCGTGGATCGCGCCTTCAAGAAGCTGGATCAACTGAAACCCAACATCCAGTGGTGGGATGCCGGTGCCCTGCCGGCGCAGTTCCTGGCCTCGGGTGACGTGGTCATGGCCAACGCCTACAACGGCCGCATCGATGCCGCCCAGCGCGAAGGCAAGAACCTGAAGGTGGTGTGGGCCGGCAGCGTCTACACCCTGGATTACTGGGTGATCCCGAAGGGTTCGCCGAACAAGGCACTGGCCGAGAAGTTCATCAACTTCGTCAGCCAGCCGGAAAACCAGAAGGTCTACGCCAACAACATCGCCTATGGCCCGGTCAACAAGGGCGCCTTGAAGATGCTGGATGCCAAGACCCTGGGCAACCTGCCGACCTCGCCGGCCAATGCCAAGGATGCGGTGCAGCTGAGCCTGCAATTCTGGACCGACCACGGTGAAGAGCTGGAACAGCGCTTCGCTGCCTGGATCGCCAAGTAAGCCTGCACGCCGTAACGACAGCGATCCCGCAATTACAGGCGGGATCGCTGCCTTGAATTCCGCTGCCACCGGACACCCGAGACATGACCACCATCGCCACCCGCTCCGCCGCCGCCATGCCCCTGGCCGAACCTGATCCGCAGCAACTCAAGCGCGAACTGCGCGCCGCCCAGACCCGCAAACGCCTGGGTGCGCTGGCCCTGATCGCGCCGCTGGCGATCTTCCTGCTGCTGACTTTCGTGGCGCCCATCGTGGCCCTCCTGCAGCGCGCCATCGAGAATCCGGAAGTGGCCGCCACCTTGCCGCAGACCGTGGCGGTGCTGTCGAAGTGGGATCGCAAGTCGGCCCTGCCCGACCAGGCGTTTTCAGCGCTCGCGGAAGATCTGGCCCGTGCCAAGGAAGACACCACCGCCGGCAACCTGGCGCGCCGTCTCAATATCGAATTGTCCGGTTCGCGCTCGCTGGTGATGGGTACTGCGCGTGCCATGCCGCTGCGCGATGCCGATGGCAAAGCCTTGAGCCCCGCCGCCGCGCGCGAGGCCATCATCGCCCTCAATGCACAATGGGGCCAGCCGGAAGTGTGGCGCGTGATCGCCCAGAACGGCTCGGTCTATTCCCCCTACTATCTGCTGGCCTCGCTGGACCTGCGCCAGAACGTCTTCGGCGACATTGAAGCGGCTGCTCCTGAATCGGCGATCTACCGCACCATCTTCGGCCGCACGCTGTGGATGAGCGCGGTGGTCACCCTCATCACCCTGCTGCTGGCCTATCCGCTGGCCTACTGGCTCTCCACCATGCCGGAGCGCCGTGCCAACCTGTTGATGATCCTGGTGCTGATTCCCTTCTGGACCTCAATCCTGGTGCGCGTGGCCGCATGGATCGTGCTGCTGCAATCCGAAGGACTGGTGAACAAGGCGCTGATGCTGGCCGGTCTCACACAGTCGCCGCTGGAGCTGGTGTTCAATCGCGTCGGGGTCTATATCTCGATGACGCACATCCTCCTGCCCTTCATGATCCTGCCGCTCTACAGCGTCATGAAATCGGTGCCGCCCACTTACCTGAAGGCCGCTGTCTCGCTGGGCAGCCATCCCTTCGCCGCCTTCTGGCGCGTGTATGTGCCGCAGACTTATCCGGGCATCGGCGCGGGCGTGCTGCTGGTCTTCATCATGGCCGGCGGCTACTACATCACCCCGGCGCTGCTGGGTGGACCGAACGAACAGATGGTGAGCTACTTCATCGCCTACTTCATCAACACCACCATCAACTGGGGCATGGCCTGCGCGCTGGGTGCCCTGCTGCTGGCGGCGACCCTGGTGCTGTATGGCGTCTATCGCCGCTTTGCCAAGGTCGATGTGGGCATCAGCTGAGCCATTGAAGAATCCAAGGAGTACGCCATGAACAAACCGCCTCTCTTCCCGCCCTACACCTCGCTGGTGGAACGCGCCTGGTTCTTTGCCTCGCGCGGCTTCAACCTGCTGGTGCTGCTGTTCCTGCTCTCGCCCATCCTGGTGATGATCCCGCTGTCGTTCTCCGACAGCAGTTTCCTGATGTATCCCATCAAGGGCTTCTCGCTGCGCTGGTACGAGAACCTGTTCAGCTCCGATGAATGGGTGCGTGCCGCCAAGAACAGTTTCATCGTGGCACCGGCGGCTACCGTCATCGCGACCGTACTGGGCACGCTGGCCGCCGTCGGCCTGAACAAGTCGGACTTCCGTGGCAAGGGCATCCTGATGGCGATCCTGATCTCGCCCATGATCGTGCCGGTGGTGGTGGTCGGCGTGGGGGTGTATCTGTTCTTTGCCCGCATTGGCCTGTCCGACAGCTACCTTGGCCTGATCCTGGCGCATGCTGCGCTGGGTGCGCCTTTCGTGGTCACGACGGTACTGGCCACGCTGCAGGGCTTCAATCACAACCTGGTGCGGGCCAGCCTGAGCCTGGGGGCCAGTCCGCTGCGTACTTTCTTCCGCATCACCTTGCCGGTGATCGCGCCGGGCCTGATCTCGGGGGCTTTGTTCGCTTTTGCAACTTCTTTCGACGAAGTGGTTCTGACCTTGTTCGTGGCCGGGCCTGAGCAAGCCACCTTGCCGCGCCAGATGTTTGCCGGCATCAAGGACAACATCAGCCCGACCATCGCCGCCCTGGCGACGATCCTGATTCTGTTTTCGACCTGCCTGCTGCTGGCCCTGGAATGGCTGCGCGGGCGCAACAAGGCGGCCGCGCGCTTCTGAGCCTGCTCCCCCCACTTTTACGGAGACCTGACATGCTGCAACAACTCAAAGATCCTTCCCTGCTGCGCCAGCAGGCCTATCTCAACGGCCAGTGGTGCGATGCCGACCAAGCTGGCAAGCACGAGGTCTACAACCCCGCCAACGGCAATCTGCTGGGCAGCGTGCCCATGATGGGCGCAGCCGAGACCCGCCGCGCCATCGAAGCCGCCAACGCCGCCTGGCCGGCCTGGAAGAAGAAGACCGCCAAGGAACGCAGCGTCATCCTGCGCCGCTGGTATGAGCTGATGATGGCCAATGCCGACGACCTGGCGCTGATCATGACGGCCGAGCAGGGCAAGCCCCTGGCCGAAGCCAAGGGCGAGATCGGCTACGCCGCCTCCTTCATCGAATGGTTTGCCGAGGAAGGCAAGCGCACCTATGGCGACACCATTCCTTCGCCCTCGCCGTCGAACCGCATCGTGGTCATCAAGGAAGCCATCGGCGTCTGCGCGGCGATCACGCCGTGGAATTTCCCCGCTGCAATGATTACCCGCAAGGCCGGTCCGGCACTGGCCGCCGGCTGCCCGATGGTCTTGAAACCCGCTGAAGCCACGCCCTTCTCGGCACTGGCGCTGGCCGTGCTGGCCGAACGCGCGGGCATTCCGGCAGGCGTGTTCAGCGTGGTCACCGGCAGCGCCAAGGACATCGGCGGCGAGATGACCTCCAACCCCATCGTGCGCAAGATCAGCTTCACCGGCTCCACCGGCGTGGGCAAGCTGCTGATGGAACAGAGCGCATCGAGCATCAAGAAGCTCTCGCTGGAACTGGGCGGCAATGCGCCCTTCATCGTCTTTGACGATGCCGACCTGGATGCCGCCGTGGAAGGCGCGATTGCCTCCAAGTACCGCAACGCCGGCCAGACCTGCGTGTGCGCCAACCGGCTCTACGTGCAGGATGGGGTGTATGACGCCTTCGCTGCCAAGCTGGTGGAAGCGGTCAAGAAACTGAAGGTCGGCGATGGCATGGAGAACGGCGTGACGCAAGGTCCGCTGATCAACGAGCAGGCCGTCAAGAAGGTGGAGCAGCACATTGCCGATGCGGTCAGCAAGGGAGCCCGCGTGCTGCTGGGCGGCAAGCGCCATGCGCTGGGCCACAGCTTCTTCGAGCCGACCGTGCTGGCCGATGTGACACCGGCCATGCAGGTGGCCCGTGAAGAGACCTTTGGTCCGATGGCACCGCTGTTCCGTTTCAAGACTGATGAGGAAGCGGTGGCCCTGGCCAACGATACCGAATTCGGGCTGGCCAGCTATTTCTATTCACGCGACATCGGCCGCATCTGGCGTGTGGCCGAAGGGCTGGAGTCGGGCATGGTGGGCATCAATACCGGGCTGATCTCCAATGAAGTCGCACCGTTCGGCGGCGTCAAGCAGTCGGGACTGGGGCGCGAAGGGTCGCACTTCGGGATTGATGACTACCTGGTCGTGAAGTATTTGTGCATGGGGGGGATCTAAGAGCGTCCGCTGCATGGCACACACGTCGAAGGCCGCCATCGTGGCGGCCTTTTCACGAGATGGTCTTGACGTGCGGGTAGGCGCGAATTTTGGCATACGTATCGAGAACGATCATTCGCCCGCCTCCCACTCCACATCGAGCGGCTCAGTAGGGTCTTCGTAACGTAATACCGAGCCCGCCAGGATAGTCAGCGGCGCACGCTCGGCGGCCCGAAACGGACGGACTTCCACGGTGGGCTTGCCGTGGTCGGTCACCACTACGCTTTCGCCGGAGGCTTCCACCTGGCGGAAATATTCCAGCGCCTTGGCCTTGAATTCCGTCTTGGATACTTGGTTGCCTTGCATGGATCACCTCTTCATGAAACGACGACGGCATGGATCAAAGACTTTTCACACCATGCAACGAAATGACTACGCATACAAGTCATTTTAACGACACCCTCGTTCTTCACGATGAGTGCTCCCGTGTGGCCTGCCCGTCCTTGATCAGGTCAGCGGCTTTACAGGATGTTTACACCCCCACTCGAAAATACAACCCGCCGTTTACGTCCCCCATCCTACATTGACGTCTCCTCCACTACGGACCGGCCCAAGCCCGTCCCTCGTTTATGAGACCGATCGCCATCCTCCAGCATGAAAGCACACAGGGCCCCGGTGTCCTGCTGGATCATCTGGAACAACACGCCCTGCCCTATCGCCTGTTCCATCCCGTCGCAGAAGGCAACGCCCCGCGCGATGCCAGCCAGTTTTCCGGCATCGTCACGCTGGGCAGCGACCACAGCGTCAATGAAGACCTGCCCTGGATCCATGCCGAACACGCCCTCCTGCAAGATGCCCTGGCCCGCGACGTGCCGGTGCTGGGCCACTGCTTCGGTGCCCAGCTGCTGGCCCGGAGCATGGGGGCGCAGGTCAGCCGCAACCTCTGCGCCAACATCGGCTGGAGCCCGGTCTGGGTCACGCCACCGGCACAGCAGCGCATGGGACTGGCACGCCAGGTCACCATCTTCAACTGGCATTACGACACCTTCGAAATCCCCACCGGCGCGGTGCGCACCATGTATGGCAGCCATTGCCTCAACAAGGGATTCATGCGCGGCAAGCAATGGGGTTTCCAGGGCCATCTGGAAGTGACCGAAGAGAGCGTGCGCAACTGGTGTGCGGCCGGACGCGACGAACTGCTGTGCGCACCCGGCCCGGCTGCGCAAAGCCAGGCACAGATCCTCGCTCATCTGCCCGAACGCATCGCCGCCCTGCGCCTGGTCGCCGACCAGACCTACGCAGCGTGGACGCGACAGCTGGACCGCCCCCTGCGTATTTCGGTACGCGACCCTGCGTATTACGGATGAACCCGACTGCGCTCAGTGGAACGCAGGATGCGCCCGCAGGCGGCTCACCGCCAGGTCAATGAAGGCCCGCACCTTGGCCGGTGAGCGCCGCCCTTCCGGATAGAGCACGTGGATCGGCAGCGGCGGCTCTTCGAACTCGCTCATGACCCGCTGCAGGCGCCCGGCCTGCAAGC
>NZ_DBIC01000324.1:7577-26786 GCF_002296545.1 Herbaspirillum sp. UBA812
TCGCAGGCGCCCGGCCTGCAAGTCGGCCGCCACCTGATAGGCCAGCACGCGCGTCAAGCCCCAGCCCTGGCGGGCGGTGCTGATGGCGGCTTCATTGGTATTGGTCTGCAGCGCCGCGTCGACCACCACGCGCTGGCCATCGGCAAAGCGCCATTCCGGCGAAGCCCAGGCGCTGGTGGACGTGACGATGCGATGCTGCTTCAGATCGGCGGGCGAGGCCGGCGTGCCATGCTGGCGCAGATAGTCGGGCGAGGCACAGATCACGCGGCTGACCGAACCGACCTGGATGGCCGTGAATCCCGAATCAGGCAGATGGCCGATGCGCACCGCCACATCCATGCCCTCTTCCACGATGTTGACCGGGCGGTCCACGAAGAAAGTCCGGGCCCGCATGCCCGGATAGAGATCGAGATATTCGGTAACGATGGGCAGCACATGCAACTGCCCGAACAGCAAGGCCGCCGTCACCGACAGCGTGCCCGAGGGCTGGTCGTAATGGCCGGCCGCAGCCGCTTCGGCTTCGGCGATTTCAGCGAGGATGCGACGGCAGTCTTCCAGATAGCGCGCCCCGGCTTCAGTGGTCTTGACCGAACGCGTGGTGCGTACCAGCAGCCGCGCACCGACCAGTTCTTCCAGCCCCGCCACGGTGCGGGTGACCACCGGTGCACTCAACTGCATCTGCCGCGCCGCCTTGGCAAAACTGGCAGTCTCGGCCACTTGCACGAAGATTCGCATTGCCAGCCATCGGTCCATGTGCCTTCCTTCCCTGCCTGTCGGAGAAGGTCGCATTATGCCCTCTTCAGGGGCATCAGGACGGAGGACTTGCCAGGGCCTTCATATCGCCCTCACAGCGCCAGTTCCAGGCGCGGTGCATCGGTTCCGGAGGGCTTGGCCGGGCGCGCACAGCACAGCAGCACCTCGCCTTCGCCCACGCTGGCCTGCGGTGGCTTCAGGTAAGTCACTTCCCCGGCCAGCAAGCGGGTGCGGCAACTCCCGCAGTGGCCTTCGCGGCAACTGAACTCCGGCGACAGGCCGCGCGCTTCGGCCAGCTCCAGCAAGCTGCCGGAATCCGGCGTCCAGCGGGCTTCCTTGAGGCTTTCCATGAAGATCACCGGGACGGCCGTTTCGGCCACCGGTGCCAGCGGCACCGCCGCGGCGACGGTGTTGCCAGTGCGGGTGAGCGAGGCCGGACCAAAGGCTTCGGCATGGATGCGCTCGTCGCTGATGCCGAAGCCGCGCAAGCCATCGTAGAGCCCCTGCATGAAGCCGCCCGGACCGCACAGGTAGAACTCGTAATCGCCAAACGGCAGGCTGCGCGAGAGCAGGTTCATGTCGATACGGCCGGCGGCATCGAACGCGTCGCCCTCACGCGCGCCGGTGGTGTCGCTGAGCACGCGAACCAGTCTCACCGCACCGCGCGAGGCCGCCACCAGCTCGGCCAGCTCGGCGTCGAAGGCGCGCTCGCCCAGCGTGCGTGCGGCATAAAACAAGATGGCCGGGCGCATGCGCTGGCGACGCAATCCTTCCTGAACGATATGGCGCAGCATGGCCATCATCGGTGTAATGCCGACGCCACCGGCCAGCAGCACCACCGGTCTGTCCGTGGCGGTATCGAGCGTGAAGTCTCCCGCCGGGGCGCGCGCCTCGATGCGGTCGCCCTCGCGCAGCTGCGCATGCAGGTACTGTGATACCACGCCCTCGCGCTTGACGCTGATGCGGTAATGCCCCTCATGCGGTGCCGACGACAGGGTATAGGTGCGGATCAACGGCGCGGCACCGGCCTCGGTACGCACCCGGATCGGCAGGTGCTGGCCGGGCAACGCCGGCAGCAGCCCGGCGCCATCGTCGGCCACCAGGTGGAAGGAGCGGATGGTCTCGCTTTCCTGCACGATGCGCGCCACCTTCAGGCTGCGCCACTGGCCCGCCAGGGCCTGGGCGCGCAGGCGCTCGGCGGCTTGCTGCCAGTCGCCCGTCATCAGCGCATACGATGAAAACGCATGCTCCTGGAATGCCCAGCGCAAGGCCAGTGCCGCACGGCGGCGCACGATGCGCTGCGGGCGGAAGGTCCACAGTCGCTCGGCCCCCTCGAACGCGGCGATCTCGGGCGAGTCAAGAATGACCTCGGCTTGTCCCGTCATCTGCAACACGTCCCCGCTGGCATGGTCGATGAAGAGCAAACCTGCGCGACCATTGAGCACGATGTTGCCCAGCGTGGAGAAGAACAGGTTGCCGTTGAAGTCCGGCACGGTCAGCACGCCCTCACCATCCACCCGCACGAAACCCGGCTTGCCGCCGCGATGGGAGACATCGACCTGGCGCCGGTCATCCAGATCGGCATAGGTCGCAACGAAGAAGGTATCGGCGCTGGCGATCAGCGCGTGCGCGGATGCGTCCAGCGTGTCCAGCGACTCCGCCTGCACGTTGCGCGCTTCGGCAGGATCCTGGGCAAAGGAATAGTCGCGCAGCTGGATGTAGCGCGGGCAATTGCCGAAGCTCTGGTCCACCTGCACGCGCCATCCGTCGGCCAGCGGTGCGAGCACACCATTCATGCGATTGCGGCGGCGCGTGTGCATCTCGATGCCGAGCAGGCCGACCGGCGCGCCTGCCGACATCCCGGCCGCCGCCGGATCCTCCGCTGCGGGACGAGCATGCATGTCAAGCCGGGTCGGCGAGGGCGAAGCCAGAAAACCCGGACGACCTTCAAGGAAAGTCGCCCACGCATCCCCCGAGGGATCGACGCTGCCCACTACGATGAAGGGCAACTGGCCGTAGAAATCGCGGTGCTGCTCGGGCATGAAGTCGCGTATCACGCGCTGGCCTACGGATTCCATCTTGTCGGCCACGCCGAGTTGCGCTTGCAGCTGCTTCTCGCCGGCATGCCAGACGGGGGACTTGGGGGATGCACTCATGGCGGACCTCTCGAAAAGAAACTGCAAACACGCGGCGCGGGATGACGTGACTATTGGAAAACTCAGACCTGCGCCGCGCGCAGACCCGCCGCCGTCCTCGGGAAGGGCACAAAGCCCGGCAGGGCCTCGATCCCTTGCAGCAGGCGCAGCACCGACGGGTAGCCGCTCAGGTCGACATTGCCTTCGGGTGCCGCCACCAGATAGCTGTAGACAGCCACATCGGCGATGGTCGGGTGATCGGCGGCCAGCCATGCGCGGTTTGCCAGATGCTGTTCCATGCGACCCAGCAGCAGGTGGGCGCGCTGGATCACTTCTTCCGGATTGAAACGGGCGCCGAACACGGTAATGAGGCGTGCGGCAGCCGGACCATAGGCCAGCTCACCAGCGGCCACCGACAGCCAGCGCTGCACGTTGGCGGCACCCTGGGCATCCTCGGGCAGCCAGTCGGTGCGTCCCGCCTTCTTTGCCAGGTAGACCAGGATGGCGTTGGAGTCGGCGATGACGACATCCCCATCTTCCAGCACCGGCACCTGGCCGAAAGGGTTCAAGGCGAGGAAGGCCGGCTGCTTGTGGGCGCCAGCGGCCAGGTCCACGTGAATCAGCTCGGCCTCCAGGCCCAGCAGCGAAGCGAACAGGACGGCGCGATGAGCGTGGCCGGAGAGGGAGAAATGATGGATCTTCATGGGAGGGCTCCTGGTGGGTTGGGTCGGTCATGGAGTGTTCCTTGACCGTGATGCCAGTGTGGAGCCAAGCGCGGATGAAGAGAATCCGTGCCATCGGCACTTCTTTATTGCACAGGGAGGAATAATGCGGCGGAAATGAAAACGGCTTCCGGTGAAAAGCCGGAAGCCGTCAGGCGCTCACATCGGGTCAGCACTGGACCCGGCGCATCCGTTCAGAAATGCGCATTGCCCGCCACCGGCGCACCGCCGCCACGAGGTCCATAGCGTAACGTGAGCAAGGTGCCCAGGCTGATGGCGATCACCGCGAAGATGGGGCCGCCCAGCGCACCCACGTGATCGACCAGTACGCCGCCACCGATCGCGCCACTGGCAATGGCCACCTGGAACGCCGCCACCATCAGGCCGCCCGCGCCTTCCGCATGGTCCGGCGCGGCGCGCACGATCCAGGTCTGGAAGCCCACCGGGAAGGCGCCGAAGGCAAAGCCCCACAGCGTGATGGCGATGGCCGCCACCACCGGCGAGCTGCCCGCCACCCACAGGGAAGCCGCCAGCAGCGCGATGAGCGTGCCGCCGCTGACGATGGCATAGCGTTCGCTGCGCTCGGCGATGAAGCCCCCGGCAAAGTTGCCGAAGAAGCCGCCCACGCCATAGCCCAGCAGCACCGCCGAGATGGTCGCCACCGACATGTGGGTGATCTGCTCCATCAACGGGCGGATGTAGGTAAAGCCGGCGAAGTGCCCGGACACCACCAGCAGCACCGCCATCAGCGCCACCCGCACATCCTTGCGGCCGAGCAGTTCAGCCAGCACCTTGAGGCTGGGATGGTCCTTGGGCGGCAGGCGCGGAATCGCGATCCACTGGATGGCGAAGGCCACCAGGCTGACCACGCCGGCGGCAATGAAGGCGCTGCGCCAGCCCCACAGGTTGCCCATGTAAGCACCGATGGGCGCTGCGCACACGGTCGCCACCGAGACCCCGGTGAGGATCAGCGACATGGCCCGTGCGAAGAGATGATCCGGCACCAGGCGCATGGCCAGCGCCGCCGCCATCGACCAGAAGCCGCCCAGCGCCACGCCCAGCAGCACGCGCGCCACCAGCAGGATCGGCAGATTGGGGGCCAGCACGGCCATGAGGTTGGAGACCAGCAGCAGCAGGGTCAGCATCAGCACCACGCGCTTGCGGTCGATGTTGCGGGTCAGCAGCGGGATGCTGGGCGCGGCCACGGCACCGACGATGGCGGTGGCCGTGACGGCCTGGCCGGCAGCGCCGTCGGAGACGTGCAGGTCGGTGGCGATGGCCGTGAGCAGGCTGGCGGGGAGGAATTCAGCGGTGACCAGGCTGAAGACGCCCAGCGCCAGGCTGGCAATGCCGCTCCAGTTGGCCGGGAGCTCCTGCGCTGCCTTGTGGGCAGGGGCCGCAGAGGCGCTGGCCGGGGCCGCCGTCTCGGTCAGCGGGGCCTCGATGATGCCGGGGTTGGACATGGGAAAACCTTTCTTGTGACGTTTCATGACTGGGTAGCGCAGTCTATGGTTAAATGTCTGGACTTTCCATGCCGATATTTCGCACAGATATGACTATTCGTCCAAATCTCCCGGAAATCACTGAGTGCGCCCCCAAGGACCGTCCCGCCGATGGCGTCGATCCGCTGACCGAGATCCTGCTGGGCCTGCGGCTTGATGGCGTCGAGTACGCGCGCTACGTGCTGCACGAACCCTGGGCGGTGGCCTTCCCGGCGCGGCGCGAGGCGACCTTCCACTTCATCGCCCAAGGCAGTTGCTGGATGCAGGTCGGCCAGGACGACTGGCTGCAGCTCAATGCAGGCGATGCGGTACTGCTGCCGCGCGGCTCGGCGCATGCGCTGGCCAGTGCGCGCGCCCTGCCGACGGTGGAGATCGGCAAGCTGGCCCGCAAGGCGGTGGCGGACAATCTGTTCCTGGTCGATGACAGTGCGCATGCCCAATCCGACGCTGCCCCCGCGCCGCCGACGCACGTGGTGTTCTCGGGTACGCTGCGCTTCAACCTGGACCCGCTGCACCCGCTCTTGATGATGATGCCCGAGGCCATGCGCGCCTGCGACCTGGCCCAGCGCGATCCGGCGGTGCTGGCGCTGCTCGATGCGATGGAGCGCGAAGTGGCGCTCAACCGCATCGGCGGCTGCGGCATCCTGGCGCGCCTGGCTGACGTGCTGGCCGCCAGCATCATCCGTGGCTGGGTGGAATGTGCCTGCAGCGATGCCAGCGGCTGGATCGCCGCAGTGCGCTGCCCGCTGGTCGGACGGGTGCTGGCGGCGGTGCACCAGCATCCCGAACGCGACTGGTCGGTCAATGAACTGGCGGCCTTGATGGGGGCCTCGCGTTCCAGCTTCATCGAGAAGTTTTCGGCCACGGTGGGGGAGACGCCGGCCAAGTACGTGGCCCGCGTCAAGATGTTCCAGGCGCGCCACTGGATCGCCCGCGACGGCTTGCGGGTGGCGGTGGTGGCCAACCGGGTGGGCTACGATTCGGAAGCATCGTTCAGCCGCGCATTCAAGCGCATCATCGGGCATCCGCCCAGCGCAGCTCGCCTGGGCTGAATGCCGCACGGGGCTTGCGTTTCCGGACTGCCTTTGCGCATCGGAAATGTTGCCGGAAGGGATGTGTGAAGAAGCCTTCATTTCCCCCTGTACGCGCCCATTCCGCTTGGCTATGATCGCCAGAGGGGACTAGCCTGCCGGGGCAGGCGGATAGCAAAGCGCAAGGGGACGCTATGCATTATCAGATCGTGCACGCCTTCGGGGCCGGAGTGTATTGCGTCTTCATCGCGCTGTTCCTGCTGGCCGCGCGCATCCCGCGCACGCCACCCGGTGCCAACTGGTTTGCCGCCGCCATCAGCTGTGCCCTGCTGGGCCGGCTGGCGGTGCTGTATCTCACGCCGCTGGGTGAACTGGCGCTGGCCAATCCGGTGTATGGCAGTTTCCTGATCCTGGAAAAGGTGCTGCTGGTGATGGGCTTCGTGCGCTTCTTCGATCTGCAGCAGAGAACGCTGCTGGTACGCGCCGTGGGGGTGGCGGCAGTCGCCGCCGGGCTGTGGATGCTGTGGTCCGACAACCAGCTGGCGCTGCCGCTCATCAAGAGCACCAGCTATGCCCTCTTCAACGTGTTCGCGCTGGGCAGCCTGTCGTGGATGATCCTGCACGACAAACTCGACTGCCCGCCGCTGATCCGCCGCTGCATGGCCACGGCCTGTATTGCGCTGACGCTGCACTGGGCCAGCGGCGGGCTGATCGGACACTTCTATCCGCCCTGGCTGCGCTACGGCTTCCTGCTGGGCACGGCACTGGTGGCGCTGCAGTACACGAGCCTGCTCACGGCCATTCTGGCGCTGTTCCACCGCCGCCTGATCCAGGCCGAGGCCAAGGCGCTCAAAATGGCGTTCAAGGATCCGCTCACCGGCCTCTACAACAAGCATTTCATGAACAACCTGTTCGACCAGGCGCTGCTGCTGGCCACCCGTCCGCATCATCTGGTGGCGGTGTATTACATCGACCTGGACAACTTCAAACCCGTCAACGACCAGGCCGGCCATGCGGTCGGCGACAAGGTGCTCATGTGCGTGGCGCAGCGGCTCAAGGAAGCGGTGCGCAGCACCGACATCTGCGCACGCCTGGGCGGGGATGAATTCACCGTGATCGCCACCCAGCTGGAACGCCAGGACCAGGCCCCGGAAATCGCCAAGAAGCTGCTGGCCAAACTGGCGGCCCCCATCGAGGTCGGGCACCAGCAATTCGTCCTGGGCGCCAGTATCGGCATCAGCCTTTATCCCAGCCACGGGCAAGACCTGTCACGCCTGCTGGAGCAGGCCGATGCCGCCATGTATCACGTCAAGCACCGGGGAAAGAGCGGATATGAACTTTACACCGCAGGATAAGGCGCAGAGCGCCTGTCAGAAGCCCACTTGCAGCCGCATGGTGAAGGTACGCGCACTGAGGGTGGCATTGCTGCCGAACAGGTAGGCGGCCTCGTATTTCACGAACTGATGCCCCATGCGCAGCGTACCGAACAGCGCCGGTCCGGCGCGATGCGACTGCTGATCGCGCGTGGCCCAGTGATCCCATCGTCCCAGCTCGCCGAAGCCCTGCAGCCCGAAGTTGAACCAGGGCCGCCAGTGCTGGCGTACCTGCCATTGATAGACCAGTTGTGTCGGCCCATCGCGCTGGCTGCGGTAGTCACGCTGCAGGAACAGGTTGGCGTTGAACTGCGTGCGCCACCATTCGGTTTGCAGCGCCGGCCCCCACTCCAGTGAATAGCCGTCGCGCTGGCTGTTGCGATACTGGCCGACATCGGTGTGGATGGCCAGGTCGAAGGGATATTCCCCTTGCGTGAGCAGGACATCGTTCTGCCAGTTCATGCTCAGCATCTGCGTGCCCTGCACGGCATCCTGCTGGGTCACGCCATACAGCTCGGTGTACCAGCGCGAATTGACGCCATAAGCGATCCCCACCTCGGGCGAGCCGATCGGCGGGCCGACGCTGGCCTTGGCGTTCCAGTACTTGTAATCCAGCGTCCACTGGCCTGGGTCGGAATAGACGCTGACCAGGTAGTAGCCGGTACCGGCCTGCGCCGGCCGCACCGCGGCGGCCAGCAGCAGCACGGCCAGCACTAGGCCGGCACGCCCGTTGCGCTTGTGCATCACTGGCTCCGGCGTCAGCGGGCAGGCAGGCCCTGGATGAACTGCGTCAGCTCGCGCACGTAGAAGCGCGCCATGCCGGTGGTGCCATGGCCACGCGTCTCGGCGCTGGCCGGGATCAGCAGCAGCTGTGCGCCCGGCACTTCCTTCAGCGCGGCCTGCATGATGCCGGTCTCGGGAGGGTTGCGTTCATCGTCGGCGGAATTGATGGCCAGCACCGGCACCTTGATCTTCGACAGACCCGGCGCGGCGTTGTAGTCGGCCGAGGAACCCCACTGGTAGATGAAGTCATTGGCATCCGCCGTCACCGGCGCGGCCAGGCGCTCGTCGACCAGCTTGTCGGCTTGGGCATGCGTACCGGCGATGGCCTGGTAGGCCAGCGTGCCGCCATTGGTGGCGAAGACGAACATGTTGTTGGCCAGGCGCAGCGACGGCGGCTGGGTGGTGTAGTTGCCGTTGTTCCAGGCCGGGTCCTGCTTGATCGACTCCACCAGCATGCGCCGCATCATCCAGTTGCGGCTGGCCATTTCGGTCGGCTGCGAGGCCATCGGCACCAGGCCATCGGCAAAGCCGGGATAGGTGCCGCCCCAGATCCAGGTCTGCATGCCGCCCATGGAATTGCCGATGATCAGGCGCAGGTGCGAAATGCCCATGCCTTCGGTCAGCATGCGGTATTGCGCCAGCACCATGTCGTCATAGTTGTATTGCGGGAAGGCCGCGCGCAGGCCGTCGGAAGGCTTGGTGGATTTGCCCACGCCGATGCCGTCCGGAATGATGATGAAGTACTTGCTGGCATCCAGCGGCTGGCCAGGGCCAAAGAGCTGGCCGCCGAAGTCCTTGGACAGCATCGCACCGGCGCTCTGGTAGGTGCCGTGCAGCACCAGCACCGCCGGGTTGCTGCGCTCGCCCAGGGTGACGTAGTGCAGGCGCAGGTTGTCCAGGGTCTGGCCGGTATGGAACTGGAAGCGCGGTGCCACCCAGCTACCTTCGACCGGCTTGGGCGGTTCGGCGGCGTGCAGCGGAACGGCCGCCAGCAGCAGCGTGGCGGAGGTGAGCAACAGGCGGGCGGCCCGGCGCAGGCTTGAGGTCAAAGTCATGAGGTTCTCTGGTCCGATTATTGTAAAAATTACACGCCCTCTCACCCTCTTCCCAAGGGCTGGTACGGCGCAGGCCAGAGTATGTAACAACTGTAAGAGAACGTGTTGCAACTCGAATCTTTTCGAGATCGAGCTGGTCTATTGCCATACCCGCTCCCGCAAGCACGGCGCCCTCGGGCAGCATGCGCGAGCCGGACCCTCATTCAAAAAACTTCGGGAACAAGTCTTTATTTACGATCAGGAAAAAATCATGAAAACACTTCACAAGATCGCTGCCATTTCCGTCACTGCCATCGCGCTGACCGCCATGACCGGCTGCAGCAACATGAGCACCCGCGACAAGAACACGGCCATCGGCGCCACCGTGGGTGCCGTCGGCGGTGCCATCCTCACCGGTGGCAGCGGCATCGGTACGGCTGGTGGTGCCGCCGTGGGCGGTGTGATCGGTCACCAGATCGGCCGCTGATCCCGTCAAGTTTCGTCAAGTTTGCGCGGCGACGGCCGCAGCAGCTTCGCCAGGGCGGCCTTCGGGTCGCCCTTGTCGCGTCTGAAGCACGCAATGGCAGGCACCGCTAGACCGCCAGGAAGCCGCCATCCACCGGCACCACTGCCCCTGTCAGCATGGCTGCATCCGCCGACAGCAGCATGGCGATGCTGCGCGCCACGTCCTCGGCGGAGGCGAAGCGCTGCAAGGGATGGCGCACCATCATCGGGGCCGACTTGGCCGGATCGCTCCAGGCTGCCTCGGCCAGTTCGGTCAGGGTGATGGTGGGAGCGACCGCATTGACGCGAATGCCATGCGCCCCCAGCTCCTTGGCCAGCACCCGCGTCGCCCCTTCCAGACCGGCCTTGGAGGCGGCATAGCACAGATGTTCGGCAAAGCCGCGATGGCCTGCAATGGAGGTGATGTTGACGATGGCCCCGCCGCCACCGGCCGCGATACGCGCACGGGCGAAGGACTGGCAGGTGATGAGGGCCGCGCGCAGGTTCACCCCCAGCACGGCTTCATAGCCTGCATCGGTCATCTCGGTACTGGATTGCAATACGTTGATGCCGGCGCTGTTGATGAGAAAGTCCGCAGTACCGGCCTGCTCCATGGCGCGCCGGGCGGCGGCCGGATCGGCCAGGTCGACCTGCACCGAGCGTGAGCCGATTTCTTCGCGCAGGCTGGCCAGGTCGCTGGCGGTGCGCGACAAGGCGATCACCTCGGCACCGCGCTGCGCCATCAAGCGTGCGCAGGCGCGGCCTATGCCTTTGCCGGCCCCGGTGATGATGACCGATGTTCCTGAAAATTCCATCTGCTTGTCTCCATTCAGTGAGCCGCTGTGGCCGGCGCGGACTGCGCCGCCAGCAGCGGGGCCAGGCTGTCGCGTACCTCGCGCGCCAGTTGCTGGCTCTTGAGAAAGGCCTGGTACCGCGCCTCGTGCAGGCGGCCGATGGCCTCCCCTGTCGGCGCATTGCGCCCGGCCACGCTGGACATGGCCGCCATGGCGCTCTGCAGGTCGGCATGCGTGCCCGCAGCAACCGCCGCCAGCATGGCCGATCCCAGCAGCACCGGCTCAGGACAGGCGGTGATTTCCACCGGCAGGCCGGTGGCATCGGCCAGCAACTGGCGCGTCAGCGGATGCGTACCCGCGCCGCCCGAGACCGAAATGCTGGCAATGCGCACCCCGCATGCCGCCTGCGCCTCGATGATCTGGCGCAGGCCATACCCCAGGCTGCACAAGCCGGCGACATAGAGCGCCACCAGGCTGTCGATGTCGTGCTCCATGCCCAGCCCCAGCAGCACCGCGCGGGCCTGCGGATCGGCCAGCGGTGAACGGTTGCCGAGGAATTCCGGCACCACGTTGATCTGTCCGGCCAGCCAGACTGCCTGCGCCGGCTGCGCCACCGAGGCCAGCGCGCGTGCGGCCAGCCACTGCGGCAATTCCATCCCGTCAGCGGCGGCCAGCTCGCGCGCTTGCGGCGTAGCCGGATGCAGCGTCAGCAGATGATCGATGGCCGCACCCGCGGCCGACTGTCCGCCTTCGTTGAGCCACATGCCGGGGGCCATGGCGTTGTAATACGGGCCCCACACACCGGGCACGAAGACTGCCTCGGCATTGCTGGTCATGGTGCAGGACGAGGTACCGAACACATAGGCCATGCAAGCCGCGGCATCCTCCGCACCACCGCGCGCGGCGACCGTGCCGACGCCACCCGCATGCGCATCGATCAGTCCCGCCGCCACCGCGATGCCGGGCCGCAACTGCAATTGCTGCGCAGCCTCGGGCGACAAGCCGCCATTCAAAGCGGTACCGGGCCACACCACTTCCTGGCCGATGCGTGCAAAGCCTTCCTCGGCCAGATCGCCCAGGCCGATGTGGCGGAAGTAATCCGCATCCCAGCGCCCTTCATGGGCAAGATAGGTCCACTTGCAGGTCACGGTGCAGGACGAGCGCTGCAGCGAACCCGTCGCCTTCCAGGTCAGGAAGTCAGTGAGATCGAAGAACTGCGCAGCGCCGTCATACACCTCCGGCAGGTGTTCCTTCAACCACAGCAGCTTGGGCGTTTCCATCTCCGGCGAAATCACGCCGCCCACATAGGACAACACCGCATGCCCTCCCGCATTGATGCGCTGCGCCTGCTCCAGCGCACGGTGATCCATCCACACGATCACGTCGCGCTCGGGATGGCCGGCATCGCCCACGCCGGCCGGTGCGCCTTGCACCACCAGCGAACAGGTGGCATCCACGCCGATGCCGGTCACGCTGGCCGGATCGATGCTGGCCCTGGCGACGGCGCCGCGCACCGCATGGCATACCGCGTCCCAGATCTGGGCACTGGATTGTTCGACGCGCGCGCGGCGCTCGTCGCGGAAGAGATCGATGTCATGTTTCGCGCTGCCACACAGCTTGCCGCTGCGATCAAATACGCCGGCCCGGGCCGAGCCGGTGCCGACATCGATGCCGATCAGATAGGTCTCCATCTTTCCTCGCTGGTTTGGAAAAGGGCCACCTGCCGCGTTGCTCACTCACACGCGATCGAAATTGGTGGGGAGCACGAGCATATCGCGGATGGTCACATTGCGGTTGCGGGTCAGCATGTACTCGATCGCATCGGCTACCTCCGAGGGCTCGATCAGGCTGCCCGATTCCTTGGCCTTGCGCAGGTTCTCTTCCGGCCAGTCGGCCAGCAGCGCCGAGATCACCGGGCCGGGTGAGACCTGTCCGACGCGCACGCCATGCGGGATCATCTGGCGTCGCATGGTCTGCACGAAGCAGGTGATGGCCCATTTGGAACCGGCATAGACCGGCTCCCAGTAAGTCGGGAAATGCCCGGCCACCGAACAGGTGACGATGATGTCGCCGGTCTTGCGCGCGATCATGTGCGGTGCCACGGCATGCACGTTCTTCATCACCGCATTGACGTTGAGGTTGAGCATCTTGTCGATGGCCTCGGGCGTGGTATCGACCAGCTCGCCGCCGATGTAGGTGCCGGCATTGCAGTAGAGGATGTCGATGTGGTCGACCTTGGCCAGGATCTCCGGCACCATCGCCGCGCAGCTGTCGGCGTCCAGCAGATTGGTGACCTGCGGGATGGCCTGCGGACCGAGGCGGGCTGCCAGTTCATCCAGCGCTTTGGCATTCCAGTCCACCATGACCACGGTCACGCCATTGGCCAGCAGTTTTTCGGTGGTGGCCAGGCCGATGCCGGAGGCGGCACCGGTGATGACGGCGATCTTGCCTGCGAGAGATTGGGGCATGTTCTGTCTCCTTGTGAATGAAATCAAGTATGAAAAAAAGGAATGGAAATGCTCAGCGCCATTCCCGGGCGATATAGATCGCCAGCAGGATGATCACGCCGCGAATGATGTCCTGCAGATAGGGATTGATGCCCATCAGGTTCAGGCCATTGTTGAGGATGCCCAGCAGCACCGCGCCGATGAGCGTGCCCACCACCAGCCCGCGTCCACCGGCAATGGCAGTGCCGCCCAGCACCACGGCGGCAATCGCATCCAGCTCGAAGCCCACGCCCGCATTGGGCTGGCCCGACATCAGGCGGCCCGTCAAAATGATCGCGGCCAGGCCCGAGGTGAAACCGGAAATCGCATACACCGCCAGCTTGATGCGCGTGGTCTTCACGCCCGACAAACGCGCCGCCATCTCATTGCCGCCGATGGCATAGACATGGCGGCCGAAGGGGGTACGCTGCAGCAGCACCCAGGCCAGTGCATAGACCACCAGCATCAGGATCACCGGCACCGGGATCATGCCGATGCGGCCCACGCCGAACCACGAGATCCAGCCGGGCAGACCCGAGATCGGATAGCCACCCGAGTAGATCAGGCCGACCCCGCGCGCCACGCCCATGGTGGCCAGCGTGACGATGATGGCCGGCATGCGGCCCCAGGCCACGAGTGCGCCATTAAGCAGGCCAATGCCTACTGCCAGCGCAACCCCGGCCAGCAGCGCCACCGGGGCGGGCAGGCCGCTGTTGACGATCAGCCCGGCCGACAAGGTACCGGCCAGCGCCATGGCCGCACCGACCGACAGATCGATGCCGCCGGTAAGGATGACGAAGGTCATGCCCACGGCGAGGATGCCGACGATGGACACCTGGCGCAGCACGTTGAGCCAGTTGGAGACGGTGAAGAAATTGTCCGAGGCCAGCCCCATCAGGAGCGAGACCACGATCAGCCCGGCCAGCGGCAGTGCCAGCGGTGAATGGATCAGGGCGCGCCAGCGCGCCTGCGATGAGGCGCGCGCGGGGGCGCTGCCCAGGGTATTGGCTTCATGCTGCATGGTGGAGTCTCCCGGTGGTGGCATGGGTCATGATTTCTTCGGCGGTCACGGCATCCCCTTCGACGGTGGCGACGATGCCGCCGCCCTTGAAGACGCAGACCCGGTCGGACATGCCGACCACCTCCGGCAACTCGGAAGAAATCATGATGATGGAATAGCCCTGCGCGGTGAATTCGCGCATGAGCTGATAGATCTCGGCCTTGGCACCTACATCGATGCCGCGTGTGGGTTCATCGAAAATGAGCACCTGCATGTTGTGATTGATCCAGCGTGCGATCACCACCTTCTGCTGGTTGCCGCCGGACAGCGTATCGACCCGCGCATGCGCATCCGGCGCTTTCACGCGCACGCGCTGCATGGCGATGCGGGTCGCTTCAGCTTCGCGGCGGCGATCCAGGAACAGGCCACCCGCGCGATACTTGCCGTAATTGTTCAGCGAGATGTTGTGCAGGATGGGGAAGCTGGTAATGAGTCCCTGCTCCTTGCGGCTTTCCGGCAGCAGGCCGATGCCTGCTTGCAGGGCTTGTGCCGGATCGGCAAAGCGCAACGGCACACCGTGCATGGAGAGCTTGCACTGCGCCGCCGGATGCGCGCCCAGCATGGCCAGTACGGTCTCGGTGCGGCCCGAGCCGACCAGGCCGGCAAAGCCCAGGATCTCGCCGCGCCGCAACTGGAAACGCGACACCGGGCCATTGCGCTTGAGCTGCAAGGCCTGCACTTCCAGCACCACGTCGCCCTCGGCCGCGGCGGCCGGCTTGGGCGGGAAGCAGTTCTCGATGCGCCGCCCCACCATCATTTCCACCAGACGCGCCTGGTCCACTTCACTCACCGCACAAGTGCCGATGTACGCACCATCGCGCAGCACGCTGATGCGGTCGCAGATCTCGAAGATTTCTTCCAGATGGTGCGAGATGAAGATGATCGCCACGCCCTGCTCGCGCAGGCCGCGCATCACCTTGAACAGGTGCTCGACCTCGCCGGGCGTAAGGGTCGCGGTCGGTTCGTCCAGCACCAGGATGCGGGCATCAAGCGCCAGCGCTTTGGCGATCTCGACGAACTGCTGCTGCGCCACCGAGAGCTTGCACACCGGCACCTCCAGCGGAATTTCCACGCCCAGCTGCGCGATGATCTGCGCCGCGCGGCGCTTCATCGCCGCACGCTGCAACAGGCCGAACGAACTGCGCAACTCGCGTGCCAGGAACATGTTGTCCACCGCATCCAGATAAGGGATCAGCGAGAATTCCTGAAACACCACACCGACACCGGCGGCGATGGCCTCGTGATAGCTGGCAAAACGGCAGGCCTGTCCATCGATGCGGATCTCGCCCGCATCGGGTGTGACGATGCCGCACAGGATCTTCATCAGCGTGGACTTGCCCGCGCCGTTCTCGCCCAGCAGGGCGTGCACTTCACCGGCGCGCACCTGCAGGTCGACGCCGCGCAGCACCGTCACCGGGCCGAAGTTCTTCTTGATACCAGTCAGTTGGAGCATGGCTGCCTCCATCAAGGGAAAGGAAGGCGCGACGGACGAAGGCCGCCGCGCCAGCGGCTTACCAGCTGAAGCCGGCCGCGTTCTTCTTGGTCACCGGCATGACGTCGATGGGCACTTCCTTGGGCACCACGCGTGCGCCCCACTTCTTGGCCAGCGCCATGGCCAGGCCCACGCGCACCTGGTCACGCGGGAATTGCGCGGTGGTCTCGATGAAGGGCCCGCCATCGGCAATCGCCTTGACGGCTTCGGGCGCGCCGTCCACCGAGGTCAGCTTGATGTCCTTGCCGCTGCCCTGGATGGCGGCCAGTGCGCCCATCGCACCGCCGTCATTGACGGAGAAGATGCCCTTCAGGTTGGGGCGCGACTGGATCATGTTCTCCACCACGCCCAGCGCCACCGAGCGGTCCTGGCGGCCGTTCTGGGTGGCCACCAGCTTGATGTCCTTGTATTCGCCGAGGGCCTGCTTGCAGCCTTCCACGCGCTGCAGGATCGGCACCACGGGGATGCCGTCGAGGATCGCCACTTCGCCCTTGCCGCCGATGGCATCGGCCAGTGCGCGGCAGGACTGGTAGCCGGCATCCTTGTTCTTGGAACCGACGAACATGTCCACCGGACCGGAGGCATTGGCATCGACCGCCACCACGATCACGTTGCGCGCCTTGGCGGCTTTGACTGCCGCTTCCACGCCGGCGGAGTCGGTCGGGTTGATGAGCAGGATGTCGATGTTCTGCTGCAGCATGTCTTCGATGTCGGCGATCTGCTTGGCCACGTTGTGGGCAGCATCGGTGACGATGACCTTGGCACCGAAGGACTTGGCCGCATCATCGAGAGCCTTTTTCATCGAGACGAAATACGGATTGTTCATTTCCTGGAAGCTCATGCCGATCTTGAGCTTGGACAGTTCCTGGGCGCTCGCCGGTGCGGTGAACGCCACCAGCGTGGCGGTGGACAAGGCCAGTGTGGTCAGTGCTTTCTTCATTGCAGTCTCCATTGTTGTTGGTGTGTGCTTGATGACGGGATTGCCCGGCATGCTCGTTGCGAAGTGACAGGCAACACCTGTCCTGTTCCGGAAAGCGGGGGCTTTCCTGAATGCGGTTTTCCTTGACGAGGAAATGAACTAAATGATTTTCGAATTGCGTCCGACGCTATCCGGTCGCGGCAAAAAGGCCGTTGCTGGCAAAGGTATTGCGAAACTCCGAAGGCGACATGCCCTTGATCTTCTGGAAGTGGCGGTTGAAATTGGAGAGATTGGAAAACCCGGTCTCGTAGCAGATGTCGGTGATGCGTGCTTCCGGATTGTTGAGCAGCGCGAGACAGGCCAGATCCACGCGCAGCTGGTTCTTGTAGCGCACCAGCGTGGTTCCCGTGTGGCGCTTGAAGGCGCGCGAGAAGGTGCTCAGGTTCTGCCCCACCATGTCGGCCAGGTCCTGTTCGCCGATGTCATCGGTGAGGTGTTCGCGCAGATAGGCGATGGCACGGTTGAGCCCGCTGCTGTTCACGCCTGACAGGTCCAGCTTGTAGGAGAGGCTGGCCAGCACTTCCGGCTCGGGCGAGTTGGCCAGCACGTCGAGGATTTCCCAGAACAGGGCGAGGCGCTTCAAGCCGCGCTGGTCGATCAGGCGCTGCATCAGCGGACGCACCGTGTCGCTGGTGGCGGCATCGAACAGCAGGCCGCGATGGCTGCGTTCGAGCAGCGGCATGATGGCGTCCATCTCGGGGATGCTGGCGGCGCATTGATCCACCAGTTGCTCGGGAAACTGGATCACCAGCGAGCGCACGGGGACCACCTCATCGCGGCCGATGTCGGAAATCCAGTTCTGCGGAAGATTGGGACCGGTCATCACCAGCTGGCCCGGCGCGAAGTCGCCGATGTGGTCACCGACGTAGAAACGTCCCGAGGTCGCCACCACGAGGTGGATCTCGTACTCCGGATGGTAGTGCCAGCGCACGGTACGGAAGGGGTAGCCGTGCATCCATGCCGCAAAGGATTCGCCCTTGCGGATATGGACCAGTTCCAGGTCGGGCTGCATCGTGTCTCCTCTCAATCGAGAGCATTTTCCTTATTGAAACTGACAAATCGCTGTTGTCAGTTTTCATCATGTGCTGCATCTTAGTGCCCCTCTGGCTGCGGCTTCTACATCACCAGCGAGGAAGGACTGATACTTTTTTGCGCAAGAAGGGGTGGAGAATGAAATACGATGCCGCGCAGCAAAACGGCCCTGCAAAGCAGAGCCGTCGTGTCGGTCGGGATGGCTGTATTACACGGAACGCATCAGTCCACCATCGACCTTGATGTTCTGGCCGGTGATGTAGCCGGCACCGGAGGAAGCCAGGAAAGCGATGGTCGCGGCCACTTCCTCGCTGGTGCCATAGCGCTGCATGGGCACGCCGGCGCGGCGTTCCTCACGTTGTGGCAGGCTGTCGATCCAGCCCGGCAGCACGTTGTTGATGCGGATGTTTTCGGGGGCGTACTTGTCGGCGAATAGCTTGGTGAACGCGGCCAGCCCGGCACGAAATACGGCCGAGGTCGGGAACATGTCGGAGGGTTCGAAGGCCCAGGCCGACGAGATGTTGATGATGGCCCCGCCGCCCTGTGCCTGCATCAGCGGCGTCACCAGGCGCGTGGGACGGATGACGTTGAGCAGGTAGGTATCCATGCCGCGATGCCAGTCTTCATCGGTGATGTCGAGGATGGGAGCGCGCGGACCATGGCCGGCGCTGTTGACCAGCACATCCACGCGGCCCCAGCGGGCCACGGCCTGGTCGACCAGTTTTTGCAGGTCGTCCACTGACTGGTTCGAGCCGGTCACGCCGATGCCGCCCAGCTCGGCGGCCAGCGCCTCGCCACGGCCGGAGGAAGACAGGATGCCGACCTGGAAGCCATCGGCCGCCAGGCGGCGCGCGGCGGCGGCACCCATGCCGCTGCCGGCGGCGGTGATCAGGGCTACTTTGCTGCTCATGGAAACTCCTTGTGGATAAGTGATCTTGCCGCGCGGAAAATCTCGACCTCTCGCACGGGATTGGCGATTGTAGTTCGTGTCGATGCCGCGTGCAGGGGACGAGAAGCGCAATGGGTGATCCGGAATTTGTCATGTCCCTGTTGCATTTCTGGGGCATCATCGCGCACCATTGCGCAGCCCGGCCCTCGTGCGGCCTCATGAACGTACCGGAAGTCCCATGCAAATCATCGCCAACATCAATCTCGAATCCCTGCTCGATACCTCCATCAGCCTGACGGCCGCCTTCATCCTGGGTGGCCTGATCGGGCTGGAACGCCAGTACCGGCAACGTACCGCCGGCCTGCGCACCAATGTGCTGGTGGCCCTGGGCGCGGCGGTCTTCGTCGACATGGCCAATCGCATGGGCGGTCACGAAGGGGCGGTGCATGTGGTGGCTTATGTGGTCTCGGGGGTGGGCTTCCTGGGCGCGGGCGCGATCATGCGCGAGGAAGGCAACGTGCGCGGCATCAATACTGCAGCCACTTTGTGGGGCTCGGCGGCAGTGGGGGCTGCGGCGGGTGCCGACCTGATCCTGGAAGCGATCCTGGCCACCCTCTTCGTGCTGGCCGCAAACACCCTG
>NZ_DBIC01000154.1:0-5799 GCF_002296545.1 Herbaspirillum sp. UBA812
ACCGTCTCGCCGGCAGCAGACACGCCGGCGTGGCCGTTGCCAGCGGGCTTGGCGTTCTCACCCATGATGCTCTCTGCGACTGCACTCATCATCTTCCCCTTGCTCTAAGCACTTCACCTTGATGGACACGGCGCAGGCCGCACCCGCTTACACCTTGATCTTGAACGCCTGCGCGTAGGCCGCCGGATTCTTGCCGTCCCACACCGTGCCGTCCATCAGTTTGGAACTGCGCATGACGTCCTTGGGCAGCGGTGTCTTGGTCATGGCGGCAGCGTCCTTGTAGAGATCGATCTGGTTGACCGACTTGGCCACGGCGAGGTAATCCGGATCACTCTTCAACAGGCCCCAGCGGCGGTGCTGGGTCATGAACCACATGCCGTCCGAGAGGAAGGGGAAGTTGACCTGGCCTTCGTCGTAAAACTTCATGTAGTTGGGATCGTCCCAGGTCTTGCCCAGGCCGTTCTGGTAGCGCCCGAGGATGCGCTGGTCGATCACGTCCTTGCTGGTGTTCACATAGGATTTATCGGCGATCACCTCGGCCATCTTGTTCTTGTTGGCCAGCGAGGCATCGATCCACTTGCTGGCCTCCAGGATGGCGGCCATCATGGCGCGACAGGTGTTGGGGTACTTCTGCACGAACTCCAGCGAGGAGCCCAGCACCTTCTCGGGATGGTCCTTCCAGATGTCCTGGGTGGTGATGGCAGTGATGCCGACGCCATCGACGATGGCGCGATGGCCCCAGGGCTCGCCCACGCAGAAGCCATCTATGTTGCCCACCCGCATGTTGGCCACCATCTGCGGCGGCGGGACCGTAATCACCTTGGCATCCTTCATCGGGTTGATGCCATTGGCGGCCAGCCAGTAATACAGCCACATCGCGTGGGTGCCGGTCGGGAAGGTCTGTGCGAAGGTGTATTCGCGCTTGTCGGTCTGCATCAGCTTGTAGAGCGATGCGCCATCGACCGCCCCCTTGTCGGCCAGCTTTTTGGACAAGGTGATGGCCTGGCCGTTATGGTTCAGGCCCATCAGCACCGCCATATCCTTCTTCTGGCCGCCGATGCCCAGTTGCACGCCGTAGATCAGGCCATACAGCACGTGGGCCGCGTCCAGCTCGCCGTTGGTGAGCTTGTCGCGCACGCCGGCCCAGGAGGCTTCCTTGCTGGGGACGATCTTGATGCCGTACTTCTTGTCGAAACCCAGCACCGAGGCCATCACCACCGAGGCGCAATCGGTCAGGGGGATGAAGCCGATCTTGACTTCCTCCTTTTCCGGCTTGTCCGAGCCGGCCGCCCACGCACCGCCCGGGAGCATGCCCAGCATGCCGCTGCCGGCAGCCAGTGCGCCGCCCTGCAGGAGCGTGCGGCGCTTGCCGTCCACCCTGTCCGCTGCCTTGAGCGCGCTGTCCTGTGCATCCTGCATGCCGCTGCCGAGCGCGCCTGTCTTGTCTGCCTGACCTTTGGATTCCATAGCACCATTCCCCTTGCGTTGCGATTTGAAGAAAGCCCAAACAAAAAAAGGCGTGTTCCGACATGGATGACCCATACCGGAAGACGCCTTTGTCCTGGACGGCGCGACCGCCATTGGCCACACCTTCACGTTGCTTGCGCATTGCTGCGCTTGTGCATCAGCTTCAGCAAAGAGCGTGCCAGAACCGCGACGCACCTCGGAAAGCCGCATGGGAACTGCGTTGCGAGGGAACACGACGAGATCCGCAGCGGCAGCAGGAGGACCGCGCGGCGCGATCAAATCGGGCGGGATCCGCACTTCGGTTGTGCCTTGCACCAAGTTGGCAGCGATTTGTCAGGGTCGCAACGATGGCCTGCACTGCCCAAGCCGGGGCGCGGCCACCTACTCACGCTTGCCGGATTTTCCTACAGCACATTGCGATGGGCGCTGATCGTGCGGCGGACCGGCTGACCCTAAGATGACCCCAGCTTTACGAATCACCCGGCGCTTGCACCCTGGCGGGCAAGAACGAACTCAATAACAAAGGAGAAATCCATGACCCTCGGCACCATCCTGCTCATCGTCCTGATCCTGATCCTGCTCGGCGTCATCCCGGCCTGGCCGCACAGCCGCAGCTGGGGCTATGGTCCCAGCGGTATCGCTGGCACCATCGTCATCATCCTGCTGATCCTGCTGCTGCTCGGCAAGATATAAGGCGGGGCGGCAGCCGGCCTGTGCGGTCCGGCTGCCATGGCCCCAGCCTTCAGACGCTCCCTTCCCTCCCGCAAGCCTGATACCATCCGGTGGCGGACGGGAAAACGGCGCGGACGGTGCCTGTCACCGTCCGCGCCGTTTGCTTGTGGACGCCGCCTCGCCCTGCCGGGGCAAGCTCACGCGCACGGCTCTCCCTGCTCCCGTACCGTGATGAGGCTGACATCAGATGAACAATAAATTCCTCGCTTCTCCCCTGCCCGCTCTCCTGGCGGCCCTGAGCCTGCTTTGCGCGGCCGCCGCGCACGCTGCTGAAGAAGATGTCAGCAAGGCCGATCCCCAGCGCTGGTACCAGGAAGACAACAGCGCCAAAGGCCGGCTGCAAAACCTGAACAAGGAAACCGCTGCCGCCTATGCCGAGGCGCTGCAGGGCTGCCGCAGCATGCGCGGGAAGGATGCTGCAGCCTGCCGCAAGCAAGCCACCGACGCCAGGTCGCAGGATGCTGCGCGGGCGCAGCGCATCTTCAAGGACTACCAGGGCGGCGAACCCGCTGCGACACCCATCAAGGGCGCGCGCAAGCCGATGCACAAGCACGGCGCCAAGTCGGCGGCAAGATAAGCGGCCGCCATCCACCTCCTGAATGCAACAACGCCGCGCCAGGTCACCCTGGCGCGGCGGTGTGGTGGGCCGCTCCTCAGCGCGAGGAGCGGCGGCCGGGATCAGCCGGCCAGTGAATTACTTGCCGACCTGATTGCCGATGACGCCACCGACGGCGGCACCACCCACGGTCCCGATGGCGCTGCCACCGGTGAGGACGGCACCACCGACGGCACCGGCACCCGCACCGATGGCGGTGTTCTTGTCTTGCTGGCTCATGCCGCTGCAGCCGGTCAGGGCGGCAAAGGCACAGATGGCTACCGAGGTCACTGCCAGTTTTTGCATGGTCTTCATGATGACTCCTTCCTCTTTGTCGAATAGGGGAATACGGCCGCCGATCAAGTCGACGGACGCATGATCACGCGCGGTGCCTTGGGCTGTCGTGCGTGATCACGATAAACCGGTGCGCTGGGCGCAGCCTTGGCCGGTTCGCGTTGCGCTGCCGGATCCTTGCCATCGGCGCGTGCGCCAAACAGCAGCACGGCGTTCTGGAGGGACTTGGAGCGCTTGCTCTCGGCCATGTCCATGTAGCGGAATTTCTTCTGCCCCAGCTTGTGCAGACGCGCTGCATCCACCGGCATGTGACGGTCCATCGTGGAAGCCGACCAGCGCGATGCGCTGTCGACGGCTTGCGGAGTTTCTGCGAAAGCGTGAGAGGCGAAAGCCGAAGCGGCTGCCAGCATGCAAATACCGACTGTTTTTTTCATGGTCGTCCCTTTCAGGGGTCCCTTCTGGCGGTGAGCAAAATTTCATGCGGCAAACCGTGAACTCTTTTGCAATTCCCGGCTCTACCAGCACCATGACCACATGGTCGCGGAAATTGCTGCATCACAAAATCAGCCGTTTCCGATATTTGTGTAGGCGTTTTCCTACACGCGCTGTGCTGCCTGCTTCAGATGTCCTTCACACCCTGCCGGCCCGTGCCGCCGGTGCCTGATCAGGTCACCGGAACACGGACATTCAGGACTTAGTCCTTGGCGGCTTCCTTGGCATCGCCATAGGTCTTCTGGACGTTGCCTTCCACCTGCTTGGCAGCACCCTTGACCTGCTGGCTGGTATTGCCGGTCAGCTCACCGGTCTTCTCCTGCACCTTGCCTGCCACTTCCTTCAAGCTGCCTTTGATCTGGTCCTTGTTCATGATGGCTCCTTTGGGTTGTTTGCCTGATGGTTACCCGGTGCCGCACTGGGCTGGCTGCCGGCTCCGCCACCCTTGCCGGCCCGACGGGCGGTGAGTGACGATGAATCCATGGTACCGATGAGCCTGTCGGGCGAACATAAGAGAGACGTCCTTTCACGCGTAGGAAAAAACGAAAAACGGTGCAGGAAAAACGCTCCTCAAACAAACCTCACCAAAACGCAAAAAGCCGCCCTGGGGGCGGCTTTCAGAGGGTGTGACGCAATCTTGAATAGCGTCGGGCGCCGGCCCGTCAAGTCTCGCTGGCAGCCAGTTCCGGACGGATCGGCAGGCTGATGCTGATGAGCGCGCCCTTGCCCGGCGTGGAGCGGATATCGACCTCACCACCAAAGAAGGTGGCACGCTCGCGCAGGCCGCGCAGACCATAGGTCTTGTGGTTGTCGCGCCGCTCTTCGGGAATGCCCACGCCATCGTCGCGCACGGTCAGCGCCACATGATCCTCATCGACATCGAGAATCACGTCGACCTTGCTGGCCTTGGCGTGCTTGGTCACGTTGTTGAGCATTTCCTGCAGCATGCGGTAGATGGCGATTTCCATCTCGTGACCCACATCGACGTCTTCATCGGGCAGGCTGGCGTGGCAGGCGATGCCGGTGCGCTCGTGCAATTCATCGAGCTGCTCCGAGATCGCGGCCTTCAGTCCGAACAGGTCCAGGGTATTGGGACGCAGCTCGGTCTGGATGCGCCGGGTGGTGGCCACCAGCGACTTCATCAGACCTTGCATGCGGGTCTTGCGATCGGCCCATTTTTCATCCGGCGGCAGGATCTGGTAGACCCCTTCCAGGTGCATCGACAGGGCCGTCAGCGACGCGCCCATGTTGTCATGCAACTCGCGGGCGATGGCGCGCTTTTCTTCCTCGCGCACCGTTTCCAGGTGGTTGGTCAGTTCGCGCAGCAGCGCCGTACGTTCGATGACGGTCTTCTCCAGCCGGCTCTCGCGCTCGCGCAATTCATCCTCGGCCTGCTTGCGTTCGGTGATGTCGGTGCTGATGCCGATCACACCCTGCACGCTGCCATCCTTGCCGAACCACGGCACCTTGGCAGTCTGGAAGGTCACCACGCCTTCGGGCAGGTGCAGGGTCTGCTCCAGCTTCTCGGGCTTGCCCGAGGCCATGACGCGGCGATCATCGCGGTCGACGGTGTCGGCCTCTTCCTCGACCAGGAACAGTTCACGGCTCGAGCGGTACATGGTCTCTTCCCAAGTCTTGCCCAGCTTGTGCAGCGTGGCCGGGTTGGCGAAGATCATCAGGCCCTGGCGGTTCTTGACGAAGATCGGGTCGCTGGTACTTTCACTGACGGCATTGAGCAACGCACTGGTTTCGGCCAGCTTCTGGGCGTTGCGCGTGCGTTCGCCGTATTCGCTGTCGAGCCGGCTGGCCGAGCCCCAGAAGATGAAGAGCACGATCACGCCGTTGATCAGCGTCAGGGTCGGCAGCACCAGCTCCGGCAGGATCCAGCCATGCGTCATGCCCCAGTTCAGCAGCAGGCTGAAGGCCAGCAGCAGGAACAGGGTCTGCGGCAGCAGATGGCGCAGCATCTGGCCACCGGGCGCCATGCGCAGGATCACCGCCATGAGCGGATGCGAGGGACGCGCCATCAGCAAGGCTGCGCCCAGCAGCGCAAACACCAGCGACGACAGCAGAGAGATGGGCAGCGGGAAATCGAGATAGATGAACTGGCTCACGTCATACAGGTAGCCCACCAGAGGGATGGCCGACAGGCCCATGAGCGTGAAGGCGAGATATTCCGCCGGATAGTAGCCGCCCAGCAGACGCCAGTCATGCAGCAG
>NZ_DBIC01000116.1:0-6853 GCF_002296545.1 Herbaspirillum sp. UBA812
CGCTGTAGCGCCGCTCGGAGATCATCTGCGGCAGGCGATGCAGGGTCTGCGGACCGAACACCATGTCCACGAAGGGTGCGCGCTTGATGATGGCGTCGCCTTCCTGCGAGGCCACGCAGCCGCCCACGCCGATGAGCAGGTCGGGTTTGTCCTTCTTCAGCGCACGCAGGCGGCCCAGGTCGGAAAACACCTTTTCCTGCGCCTTCTCGCGAATCGAGCAGGTGTTCAGCAGGATCACGTCGGCCTCTTCCGGACGATCGGTCTTGACGAGGCCTTCGGCGAGATGGAGCACGTCGGCCATCTTGTCCGAGTCGTACTCGTTCATCTGGCAGCCAAAGGTTTTGATGAATACTTTTTTCTGCATAAATCTTTATCAGGCGAAGAGCGCAGGAAGGACGCATGGAACATGCGCGCGCCGGCGAGGAGGAGGGCGGCGGGCCGCTTGAATGTGCTGCTGCAGCGGTGGTGGAGCCCATCCCCGGAGGTTCGCGATTATAGCACCGCAGGCCCCGTGCAGCCGCCGCCAGCGCCGGGTGGGCCTGTCCATGAGGCAATTCTCAGAGTTGCGCGCAGCAGTCCTGCAGCCATGCCAGCACGGCGCGCAGCCGGGGCAGGGTCTTGAGGTCGCGATGGAATACCGCCCACAGTTCGCGCTGCAGCTGTGGCGCGGACTCCACAGTCTGCAGTTCCGGTGCCAGCAGATAGCTTGGCAGCAAGGCCAGCCCGACCCCGGCGCGCGCGGCCATGCATTGCGCCACCAGGCTGGTGCTGCGGAAACGCACCGGGTTGCCGGCGGCATGGTCGGCGATCCAGCGCGTCTCCGGAATGTCCGGAACGCCGTCGTCATAAGCCACGAAGGGTGCCATCTTGCGCGCCCGGTGCCATTGCACGACGTTGTCAGCCGTGCCACAGAGGTAGAAGCGCACTGCACCGAGCGGCCTGGCGATCAGTTCTCCATCCTGGGGCTTGCCGAAGCGCAGGGCCAGGTCGGCTTCGCGCCGTGCCAGGCTCAGGGTCTGGTGGCCCAGCGCGAATTCCACGTCCAGCGCTGGCCATTGCTCCAGCAGAGCGGGCAGGCGCGGGGCCAGGAACATGGTCCCGATGGCATCGGTGCAGGCCAGGCGCAGCTTGCCTTCCAGCCGCAGGTCCCCGCCCGCCAGGGTGCGCGCCAGTTGCCGCGTCTGTTCCTGCATGGCGCGGGCAGCCGTCAGCACGCTCTCGCCCAGGCGGGTCAGTTCCACATCCTCGGCGCGGCGCAGGTACAGCGGACCCTGCAAGGCCTCTTCCAGCAGGTGCAGGCGGCGGCCGATGGTGGCATGCGTGACGCCCAGCACGCGGGCCGCCCCGGAGAGGCTGCCGGCCTCGACGAAAGCGACGAAGCTGCGCAGGCTTTCCCAGTCGGCATCCAGGGCGGCATGCATGGCTTGCGGGGAGGGCAAGGGCGCGGCCTTGCTGCGGGCTGTTAATTTTTTCACAGGCGGCTGGCGATTTTGGTGAATGGCAGTGCGAATTTTATCGGACTAAGATGGTCCGTCACTGTGCATTGACGTTCAGTTGCAGCGTTTTATCGACTTCTCTCGAACATTTTTTAACAAGGAACCGCGCATGTCCTCTCCCCAGACCTTGATCCAGATCGCCGGTGGCAGCGCCCGCGCCGCCACCTGGCAGGAAGCCGTCCTGCTCATCATCGACCACCAGACCGAATACACCACGGGCCGCGCACCGCTGGCCGGCATCGATGCAGCCGTGGGCCAGATCGCCGAGCTGCTGCGCCAGGCCCGTGCCGCCGGTGCGCCGGTGATCCACATCGTCCACCACAGCAAGCCGGGCAGTGCCATGTTCGATCCGCAAGGCCCGCATGTGGCCATCATCGATGGTGTGCAGCCGCAGGGTGAGGAACTGGTGCTGCCCAAGGGCCTGCCCAATGCCTTCGCCGGTACCGCGCTGGACGAAGCGATCAAGAAGACCGGCCGCAAGTCCCTGATCGTGACCGGCTTTGCCACCCACATGTGCGTGAGTGCCACTGTGCGCTCGGCGCTGGACCATGGCTATGCCTCCACGGTCGTGGCGGCTGCCTGCGCCACCCGCGACCTGCCTGATCCTCTGGGCGGTGCGCCGGTCACGGCGGCCGAAGTCCAGCGCGTGGCGCTGACCGAACTGGCCGATCGCTATGCCACCGTGGTGGCAGATGCGGCGGCGTTGGCCGGGGCCTGATCTCATTGCATCACGGCTTTTTCGCACGGCGCGGAAAAGACAATCACAAGGACGCTACCACCGAGGTAGCGTCCTTTTTTCATGCAGTCTGAAAATGATCTGACTTATTCATAAGGGGATCGATATCGAAAAAATTCAAAGAAAATTTCATCACGTTGACGACGAGGAACTAGCAATAATTAGAAATAACGCATGAATATTCAGGAGTGCTGAAATTCAGGAGACAGAATCGCTTAGTTTGTCGGCTTTCCGTAATTCGCGCATATCCGCATCCGGTTGGCACGACAGCCGCCTGCCATGCGGCAGAAGGGCGAAGCAAGCACAACAGGAGAAGCTGCTGTTGTGCTGCATTTCAATAAAGAACGCGCAAGGCGCGTGTGGACGGTCTGACAGGCCGTCCTTAGAAAAAGGAATGAGTCGACCATGATTCCGACCCCCTTCAGCGACCGGCTCGCAGCGCTGCTGGCCCGAGGCCAGCGCACCATACTCGGCATCGCCGGTCCGCCCGGCAGCGGCAAGTCCACGTTCGCAGCTGCGCTGCTGGCGCATGCACAGGCGCAAGGGCTGACGCAGTCCGTCATCCTGCCCATGGATGGCTACCACCTCGCCAATGCGGAGCTGGCACGCCTGGGCCGCGCCACGCGCAAAGGGGCGGAAGATACCTTCGACAGCGCCGGCTACGTCCACCTGCTGGCGCGGCTGCGCCAGCAGCAGGCCGATGAAGTCATCTACGCACCGCAATTCCTGCGCGAGATCGAGGAAGCCATTGCCGGCAGCATCGCCATCCCTGCTGACACCCGGCTCATCATCACCGAAGGCAATTACCTGCTGCTCGACCGCGGCCACTGGTCGCGCGTGCGGCCCTTGCTCGATGAGGTCTGGTATGTCGATGTCGATCCTGCCGTGCGGCTGCAGCGGCTGATTGCGCGCCACGTACAGTTTGGCCGCGGCCCGGCCGAGGCGGAGGCGTGGGTGATGAACAGCGATGAGATCAATGCAGCGCTGATCGAAACGACGCGCAGCCGTGCCGACCAGATTGTTCGCCGGGACTGACTGTTCCGGCGTGTTGTATGCAGCAAGCAGCAAGCAGCAAAGGGCCGCGACAGGCCCCAGCCATCCCCCTCGAACTTCCAACAAGAACGGAGACCAGCATGATCCAGAAAACCCTCGCCATCGCCTGCGCCACTCTTGCACTGGGCGTCGCCACGGCCCCTGCACAGGCCGCCGACAAGCCCCTGAAATCGGTTGGTGTCACCCTCGGCGATTTGGCCAATCCCTTCTTCGTGGCCATCGCCAAGGGCGCTGAAAGTGGCGCCCACAAGATCAATCCGGACGCCAAGGTCACCGTGGTCTCCTCCAAGTACGACCTCAACACCCAGGTCGGCCAGATCGAGAACTTCATCGCCAACAAGGTCGACCTGATCGTGCTCAATGCGGCCGACTCCAAGGGCGTCGGCCCGGCCGTGAAGAAGGCCAAGAAGGCCGGCATCGTGGTGGTGGCCGTGGACGTGGCCGCAGAAGGTGCGGATGTGACCGTCATGTCGGACAACACCATGGCCGGCGCCGAGTCCTGCAAGTTCATCGCCGACAAGCTGCAGGGCAAGGGCAATGTGGTCATCGTCAATGGCCCGCCGGTGTCGGCGGTGATGGACCGCGTCACCGGCTGCAAGGCGGAGTTCAAGAAATCGCCCGGCATCAAGATCCTCTCCGACAACCAGAACGCCGGCGGCAGCCGTGATGGCGGCATGACCACCATGTCCAATCTGCTGGCCGCGCAAGGCAAGATCGATGGCGTCTTTGCCATCAACGACCCGACTGCCATCGGGGCCGAACTGGCGATCCGCCAGGCCAAGCGCAGCGACATCAAGGTCATCACCGGGGTCGATGGCGCACCCGATGCCGAGCGCGCGCTCAAGGACAGCAAGTCGCTCTTCGCCGCCTCGCCCGCGCAGGACCCGTATGGCATGGCTGCTGAAAGCGTGGCCATCGGCTATCAGGTCATGAATGGCCGCGCCCCCGAGAAGGCCGTCAAGCTGCTCCCGGTCAAGCTGATCACGCGCGACAACGTGGCGGATTACAAGGGCTGGGTCCCGGCCAACTGAAGCCACGCATCTGGCAGCTCACCTGACAGGTGAGCGAGCCCGATCCGCAGCGCCCGCAGTCAGGAGACCTTCCTGCTGCGGGACGCGCTTGCCGCCCTGCGGCTGCTTTCCTTGATTGCCATGACTTCCACTCCCATTCTGCAGATGACCGGCATCAGCAAGTCCTTCGGGGCCACGCGCGCGCTGTCGGACATGCACCTGACCATCCGCCCCGGCGAGATCCACGCCCTCATGGGCGAGAACGGTGCCGGCAAGAGCACGCTCATGAAGGTGCTTTCCGGCGTCCATGCGCCTGATGACGGCGAGATCCTGCTGGACGGCAAGCCGGTCTCGCTGCGCGACCCCGGTGCCAGCCGCGCCGCCGGCATCAACCTGATCTATCAGGAACTGGCGGTCGCGCCCAACATCAGCGTGGCCGCCAATGTCTTCATGGGCAGCGAACTGCGCACACGCTGGGGGCTGATCGATCACGCCGCCATGCGCGCGCGTACCGATGCCGTCCTCCGCCAATTGGGCGCCAGCTTCCGTGCCTCGGACCGGGCCGGACGTCTTTCCATCGCCGAACAGCAGCAGGTCGAAATCGCCCGTGCCCTGGTGCATCGCAGCCGCATCGTCATCATGGATGAACCGACGGCGGCGCTCTCCGAACGCGAGACCGAGCATCTCTTCGGCGTAGTGAAACGCCTGCGCGATGAGGGCCTGGCCATCATCTACATCAGCCATCGCATGGCCGAGGTGTATGCCTTGGCGGATCGCGTGACGGTACTGCGCGATGGCAGCTTCGTGGGCGAACTGGCGCGCGAGGAGATCGATTCCGAACGCATCGTGCAGATGATGGTGGGCCGCTCGCTGGGCGAGTTCTACCAGCACACCCGCATGGCCCCGGAACACGCGGCGGCCTTGCCGGTGGTGTTGCAGGTGCAGGATCTGGCGGGTGGCAAGGTCAGGCCGGCCAGTTTCGCGGTGCGTGCCGGCGAGGTGCTCGGTTTTGCCGGGCTGGTCGGTGCCGGGCGTACCGAACTGGCGCGCCTGCTTTTCGGTGCCGATGCCCGCAGCGGCGGCCACGTGCTGCTGGATGGCCAGGTGGTGCAGATCGATGAACCGCGCGCTGCGATGCGTGCCGGCATCGCCTACGTGCCGGAAGACCGCAAGGGCCAGGGCCTGTTCCTGCAGATGGCCGTGGGGGCCAACGCCACCATGAACGTGGCGGGCCGCCACAGCACGCTGGGACTGGTACGCAGCGGCGCGCTGGATGGCGTGGCGCGCGATGCCATACAGCGCCTCAACGTCAAGGTCGCGCATCCCGGCGTGGCGGTGGGCAAGCTCTCCGGCGGCAACCAGCAGAAGGTCCTGCTGGCGCGCTGGCTGGAGATTGCACCCAAGGTCCTGATCCTGGACGAGCCCACGCGGGGTGTGGATATCTATGCCAAGAGCGAGATCTATCAACTTGTCCACAAGCTGGCCGAACAGGGCGTGGCCGTTGTCGTCATTTCCAGCGAGCTGCCGGAAGTGATCGGCATCTGCGACCGCGTGCTGGTCATGCGCGAGGGCAGCATCACCGGTGAACTGGCCGGCGCGGCCATCACCCAGGAAGCCATCATGCATCTGGCCACCGATGCGGGTGGCATGCAGGGCGCGCATGGACAGGGCGCTCCGGCTTACGGCATGGCGCATTCGGGCTTGTCTTCTTCTCCTTCTTCTCATTCCTCCTAGTCATGGCTCATCCAACTCCTCTGCACAACAACGCGGCTGCGGCGCGTTCCTCATCCACGGCGTCGCAATGGCTGCTGCACCGGCTGGGCATGTTGCCGGTACTGGTGGTGCTGTATCTGCTGTTCTATGCGCTCACCATCTATCTCAGCGGCGACGGCAGTTCCAACTTCGCCACCGCCGAAAACACCATGAACATCCTGCGCCAGGTCGCCATCAACCTGGTGCTGGCGGCCGGCATGACCTTCGTCATCCTCACCGCCGGCATCGACTTGTCGGTCGGCTCGGTGCTCGCTGTCTCTGCCGTGCTGGGCATGCAGATATCGCTCAGTGCCGCGCCGGGCTGGTCGATTCCCATGTTCATCGTGTCGGGGCTGTTGATGGGCATGGTCAATGGGGCCATGGTGGCCTTCCTCAACATCAATGCCTTCGTGGTGACGCTGGGCACGATGACGGCCTTCCGCGGGGCGGCCTATCTGCTGGCCGATGGCACCACGGTGCTGAACAATGACATCCCCAGTTTCGAATGGATAGGCAATGGCGATTTCCTGCACGTTCCCTGGCTGATCTGGGTGGCGGTCGCGGTGGTGCTGCTGTCCTGGGTGATCCTGCGCAAGACGGTGCTGGGCATGCACATCTACGCCATCGGCGGCAACCTGCAAGCGGCGCGCCTGACCGGTATCCGCGTGGGGCTGGTGCTGCTGTTCGTGTATTCGATCAGCGGCCTGTTCTCGGGGCTGGCCGGTGCCATGTCGGCCAGCCGCCTGTACGGGGCCAACGGCAACTGGGGCAGCGGTTATGAACTGGATGCGATTGCCGCCGTGGTG
>NZ_DBIC01000116.1:7150-7918 GCF_002296545.1 Herbaspirillum sp. UBA812
GATTGCCGCCGTGGTGCTGGGCGGTACTAGCCTCATGGGCGGTGTGGGCACGATCTGGGGGACGGTGGTGGGGGCGCTCATCATCGGCGTGATGAACAACGGGCTGACCATTCTCGGCCTGTCCTCGTTCTGGCAATACGTGGCCAAGGGCGCGGTCATCGTGCTGGCCGTGATCCTCGACAAATGGCGTCAGAAGGATGCCGCGCAATGACACTCTCTTCCCCATCCGGAGCCGGCATGTCCCTTCCCGATCTTGAAAGCCGCGCCTTCCTGCAGGCGCATGTGGCCCATACGCTGGCCTTCTATGACCGCCATGCCATCGATCCAGAGGGCGGATTCTTCCATTACCTCAAGGACGACGGCAGCGTCTATGAGCGCAGCCATCGGCATCTGGTCAGCGCGACGCGGCTGGTCTTCACGCAGTCCATGGCGTATCTGCATACCGGGCAATCACGCTATCTGGAACAGACGCGCCATGCCCTGGCGCATCTGGAACGCTTCCGTCATGCGGAGGGACCGCTGGCCGGCCTGTATGCCTGGACCCTGCGCGATGGCCAGATCGAGGATGGCACCGTCATGGCCTATGGCCAGGCCTTCGTGCTGCTGGCATTCGCGCAGGCACATCGCGTCGGCCTGTGTGATGCGCAGCAGGTGGCGCAGGCGTATGAACGCATGGAGAGCGCTTTCTTTGAGCCTGCGCATGAAGCGTATGCGGACGAGATCACGCCCTCCGGCGAGCTGATTCCCTATCGCGGCCAGAACGCCAAC
>NZ_DBIC01000116.1:8202-9621 GCF_002296545.1 Herbaspirillum sp. UBA812
CCCTATCGCGGCCAGAACGCCAACATGCACATGTGCGAAGCCTGCCTGGCTGCTCATGTCGCCACCGGGGACGCCGTCTATCTGGAGCGTGCGCAGTTGCTGATCGAGCGCTTCGTGTTTGGATTGGCACGGCAATCGCAGGATCTGGTGTGGGAGCATTATCGTCAGGACTGGTCTCTGGATCACGACTACAACCGCGGCAACCGCGACAACATTTTCAAGCCCTGGGGCTTCCAGACCGGCCACCAGACCGAGTGGGCCAAGCTGCTGCTGATCGCCCATGCACAGGAGTCGCGACCTGCCTACGTGACGCGTGCTGCCGAATTGCAGGACGCGGCGTGGCAGCATGGCTGGGATGCTCTGTATGGCGGTTTGATCTACGGCTTCGATCCGGACCTGCGGCCGTATGACACCGACAAATATTTCTGGGTCCAGGCCGAGTCCTTCGCCAGTGCATGGCGTTTGTGGCGCGTGACCGGGGAAGAACGTTTCCGCCAGCAGTATCACGCCATCTGGGCGTGGAGCTGGGCGCATCTGGTCGATCATCATCACGGGGCCTGGTTCCGCATTCTGGCCGCCGATGGCAGCAAGCTGGAAGACACCAAGTCGCCCGCCGGCAAGGTGGACTATCACACCATGGGCGCGTGCTGGGATGTGATGGAAGCGGGCGGCCTGCGCGAGTGAGCAACACGCTCAGGGAATCTTCAGGAACACCTTGTCATAGATCTTGCGGATTTCCGCCACCGATTCCGGATCGTGCCATTTCTCGACGATGGCGCGATACGATGGCTTGGCGCGTTGGGCCAGCAGGACCTTGTTGACCTGCTCCACCACTTGCCGGCCCCATTCGTTATGGGGGCACATCACACGATTGAAGACGACTTCATTGGCCTCCCGCATCGGCAGCGCCACCAGTTCGCCGGCATGGCCCATGGCGCGCGCCTGGTCGAAGGCCAGCAGCGGCAGCTCAACCATGTAGTCAAGGCGACCGGCCAGCAGCATGCCGATCGCTTCCATCTGTTCGGAATAATTTTCACGCGGCGGATAGGTGGCCAGCAGCTTGTCCACCGTCGGGCTGTAGGAGCGGTCACGCATCACCGATGTAGTCAGCCGTGGGTCTTGCAGCAAGCCCGTCAGCGAGGTCCTGTGCCTGAATTCCTCCACGCGATCACGCCGCACGATGATGCGCAGCGGCAGGAAGATCGACATCGGCAGCGAGAGGTAGCCGTAATGTTCGCGCTCCGGAGTCTTGAGCATGCCGTTGAAGCACCAGTGACTGCCCTTGCGGATCTCGCTGTTGATGCGCGGGAAGGGGGCCTCCAGTTCGACGTGCTCGTAGCCGGGCATTTCCTTTTTCAGCACGTTGAGGGTGAGATCGAAGATGCCCTGATGCGCGAATTCTCCGCTGCGAATCATGTA
>NZ_DBIC01000220.1:0-8167 GCF_002296545.1 Herbaspirillum sp. UBA812
GGAGGATGGGCGACCCCTTGTTGTCCGACCCGGATCTCCCAGCCGCTCTGCCAGTCGCGGCCATCGCGCGGACGCATCTCGGCGCGGCGGCCGGCGCGCAGGGCCTCGGAGCGGGTCAGTTGCACGCCGTGGAAGAAATCGCTGCCGGCCGCCGCCAGCTGGTGTTCGGTGGAGAGCTGTTGCAGCGCCGGGATGCCGGCGGCCAGCACCAGGGCCGCGATCAGCAGCACCACCATGAGTTCAATGAGCGAGAATCCGGTTGCGCGCATGAGGTCACCAGCACTCCTTGCCGTCGGCGCGGCGATTACCCCGGTTGTCGGCTTGCAGCACGCCGCATTGGGCATCTTCATAGGCGGCGTTGACGCCGCTGCCACCCGGCGTGGCGATGACCAGCACGCAGCTGGCCAGATCCTCATCCTCGCAGGCGCGTGCCGACAGAGCATAGGCGCTGGTTTGCGGCGTGGCCCCGGAATACCACTTGAAACCCTGGGCCGCGCTGCCCGGCTGGAAGGGCCGGTAGCGATGCTGGTAGGCGTAGTGCCGTTCCTGTTGCAGCAGCACGTGGAGGATGGCCGCGCGTCCTTCGGCGCGGCTGGCTTTCTTGACGATGTGAAGGTAACCGTTCCAGCCGAGCCCGGCCAGCAGGATCACGATGGCCAGGCTGACCAGGATTTCCAGCAATGTGAAGCCATTTGCCGGAGCCGGAGAGGAGCGCAAGGGAGGATGCATGGTCATTCCGTCAAGGGAAGATAGAGAGGGCGCCAGGCCCGCAGCGGGCAACTGGCGGGCACGCTGGCGGGCCGGGCGGGCAACTGCACCAGCGCCTGCAGCGCCACGATGGCACCCTGCCGGCCGTAGCCGACGGCGCTGAGGCGATAGAGGGTGGGCGCCTCTTCGTCGCCGGGGAGCTTGCTGGGGCTCTTGTCGGACTTCGGTGCCAGACGTTCGATCAGATAACGCGGCGTCGCCACGCCGGGCAGGGCGCGATAGCGCCGTCCGGTGAACTGGCCGTAGGTGGCCGAGAGGGCGTCGGGCCCATGCAGTTGTGCAGGCTCCCAGCCGGCGCGGTCGTGTTGGCCCACGCACAGGCCGGCACCGGCGGCATCGCTGCGGCAGGCGCGCCTGGCAGTGAATTGCCCGGGATCGATCTGGCGGTGGTAGCGCAGGTCGTCGCAGGCATCTTCCAGCGCTGCCTGGGCGGCCAGCCTGGCCTGGGCACGTTCGCGATGGTTGCGCGCGCCGCGTTCCTCCAGCAGGAGCAGCGAGGTGGTGGCCGCACCCAGCAACAGGATCACGCTCAGCAGCATGAGCGTGATCATCAGCGTGGCACCGCGCTGGCGCGGGTGACATGGTGGCCTCTTCATTTCCCGGCCTCCGCCATGGACTGGTTGCGCAGCATGACGCTGCCTTGAAAGACCGCACGCCGCCGCTGCTCCTGCCCGGTCTCGGTGACGCGCCACGCCGGATCGCTGCGTCGGCCGGGGAGGAACAGGTCGTAGCTGCGGGTTTCACTGCCCGGCGCGGCCGGCCGTCGCTGCACGCCGCGCACCAGCAGCGCGATACGCACCAGGATCACCCGGCCCCAGGCCTCGCCCGGCATGGCCGAGGCATCCAGCCAGCGGTCCGGACGGCCATCGCCATCGCTGTCGATGGCATAGCGCAATTGCATGGCTTCCACGCCACGGGCGATGGCGTCCGAGGTCCAGTTGCCGTTTTTGCCCTGGTAGCGGCAGCGCAGCTCGGGCTCGTCGCCGGTGCCGGGTGCGATGTAGTAGATGACCCAGTGGCGCGCGGCTTCTTCCGGCTTGCCCACCGGAGCTTGTGCGCCGCTGCAGTGGCTGATTTCGGCATGGCTGCCGCGCGGGGCACCGAAGAAACCGAGCATGAGGAGATCGCTGTGGTTGACGCCGTCACCGGTGCTGCTGCCGAACAGTCCGGCGGCCGGATCGAGGACGTCGGCCTGGCGGCTGTCATCCAGCCCGCGCAGGCCCGGCAGCAGGGCCTGCGAGCTGCCGTCGGGCAGGCTTTCCAGCGGCAGATGGCCGGCCTGGCGCAACACCTGTTGCAGGTGATCCAGGGCCACGCGGCCGGTTTCCTCGACGCGGCCGGCATCGTCCATTTCCTGGTAAGCCGCACGCGCCTGCTGCAGCAGCGTACCGGCCACCAGCACCACCAGGAGGCCGATGGCCAGCGCAATCATCAGTTCGACCAGGGTCAGTCCGGTCTCATGCAGACGCATCGCGCGCGCCGGGAAGGGGGATCGCGCCGGCATCGTCAGCGGCCCAGGTTCAGGCTCACCAGCGGCGCGGCGGCAGCGGCCGTCCCCTTGGCCGAGCCGGGGCGGTGCCAGGCCATCTTCAGGACGGCAGGGCTGCTTTCGAGGCCGTCGCAGCGCCAGTCTTCGGGGGGCGGGCGCGGGCCGTCACGGCAGACGATGACGCGCGCTTGCGGGAAATCGCGGACCAGCCGGCCGCTCCAGTCGGCCAGGCTGGCCCGGGCGAAATCGGCCGGGCTGCAGGCACTCTGTTCGCAATCGGCATGGGCCGTGAACGGCTTGCCCGCCGCGAGGGAAAACAACAGGGGATCGGCGACGCCAGCGGTGGCCGGCAAGGCTGCGCGCAGTTCGGCCAGTTCCTGCGCCATCAGGGTGGCACGGGCGTGCAGGCTGCTGTCCTGGCTGCTGCGCAGCGCGTGCAGTTGCAGCATGGCGATGGCCAGCGCACCGGTGCCGATGACCAGCATGGCCACCAGCACCTCCATCATCGAGAAACCTCGGGAGCGACCGCGCATGGGAAATCCTGGGAAAGGAAAGCCCGCGAGTCTAGGGAAAAAGAAAATGCCGCTCCAGCAAAACCCCGAATCAGTGCGCTGCTATCGAAAACTTCAGAAGGAAGAGCCCGGTTGCTTGAGGAAGTCGACTTCTTCCGGGGTGCTCTCGCGCGCCAGGATACGGTTGCGGTGCGGGAAGCGTCCGAAGCGCGCGATCACGGCATGGTGTCGTCGCGCATAGTCGGCATAGCCGTCAAAGGTCGCCTTGTCTTCCGCGCTGGCCGCCTTGGCCAGTGCGCCCATGAGCTGCACCACGTACTCCTGGTCGTCGAGGTCTTCGGCGTGTTCCAGCGGCAGGTAGAGGAACACCCGGGCCAGCGGCGGCAACTCTGCATCCAGGCCCATGGCCAGCGCCAGATGGCTGCCCTGGCGTGCCAGTTCATCGTGGGCGAAGGCCTGGGCGGTGTCGCGGTAGATGTTGCGCGGCATCTGGTCCAGCAACAGGATCAGGGCCAGCATGCTGCGCGGGGATTCGGTCCAGTCATCGAGCTGGTTGGCGGCCGCCTGCTGCACCAGGGGGGCGAAGCGGGTGCGGCATTCGGCGTCGATGTCGGGGTTCTTGCTCCACCAGAGTTTCTTCTGGCGTTCGGCCACCTGATGCGCGGGGAGCTGCTCCCAATCGGGGCCGAACCAGAAGTCCAGTATCGCGTCGACGCCGGCGTGCGGGCTCATTCGGCCAGCACCGTGATCTGCACGTCGCCCAGGGTGACTTTCTGGCCGACGGTGATCTTGCAGGTCTTGCGGGTTTCCAGCTTGCCGTCGACCTTGACCTGGCCGTCGGCCACCAGTTGCTTGCCGGCACCGCCGCTGTCGCACAGGCCGCAGAGTTTGAGCAGCTGGTTCAGTTCGACGTAGGGATGGCCCTGCAGCGGGAAGGTGATCTTTTGCATGTGCTTTCTTTCGGAAACCCCGGCCGCAACAGGCGGCACGGGGGACCGGTACGGTACGCCCGGCGCGGCCATTTGTCCAGCCGCCCCGACGTTCAGGTGGCGCTTTCCAGCGTCTGCTGCGCCTTGTCCAGCCAGGTGGAGAGGCTGTCGGTCAGGTCCTTCTGGCTGAAGGAACAGCTTTCTTCGGTGAAGAGGCTGCCCGCTTCCAGCCGGCCCAGCAGGTCTTCGGCGACCTGGCGATAGCGCGGCGGCAGGGCGGTCATGACCTCTTCCTGGGCCCGCCAGGTACTGCACAGGCTGGCGATATTTCCTTGGCCGGTGCGCAGGGCATCCAATGATGCACGCATGGCATGCAGTCGGGAAGCGGCAGGGTGGCTCATCGAAGCTTCCCGTCTCAGGCGCGCGCAGCGATGACGAACAGCGCAATCACGCTCAGGTAGCCGATGATCCACACCGCCGAACGGGCCGAGGGCTTGTCCGTCAGGTACAGCACCGTGTAGAGGATGCGAGCGGCGATGAAGACCAGCGCGGCGCTATCGATCTGTCCCTGCGCTGCGCCCACTTGCTGCGCCACCAGCACGGCGGCAGCGAAGAAGGGGAAGGCCTCGAAATGGTTGCGGTGCGCATAGTCGGCGCGGCGGCGCACGCCGGTCTGCTTGTCCAGCCAGGCGCGCGGTTCGGCATTGTCGAAGTCGCGCCGGCCATACTTGGCCACGGCGATGGTGAACACCGGCATCAGGCCGGCAATCAGGATGCACCAGTAGGATAGGGTCATGCGGGAGGTCTCCTCGTTGTGATGTCAGTTGTCAGTGAATCAAAGTTCCTTGGCGGCGAAGGTGTTGCAGGCGCTGACCTTGCCTTCGGAGATGCCGCGCTTGAACCAGGTCACGCGCTGCGCCGAGCTGCCATGGGTGAAGGAATCCGGTACGACCACGCCGCGCGCCTGGCGTTGCAGGGCATCGTCGCCGATGGCCGAGGCGGCATTCAAGGCATCCTCGATGTCGCCTTCTTCCAGGATGTGACGCGCCTGGTTGGCGTGATAGGCCCAGACCCCGGCGAAGCAGTCCGCCTGCAGTTCCAGCCGCACCGACATGGCATTGGCCTGCTTTTCGGTGGCATTGCGGCGGGCAGCATCGACCTTGTCAGAGATGCCCATCAGGTGTTGCACGTGGTGCCCGACTTCATGCGCGATCACGTAAGCCTGAGCGAAATTGCCGGACACCTTGAAGCGCTGCTTCATCAGTTCATAAAACGACAAGTCGATATACACCTTCTGGTCGCCGGGGCAGTAGAAGGGGCCGGTCGCGGTCTGGCCGGTGCCGCAGGCGGTCGGCGTGCTGCCGGAAAACAGCACCAGCTTGGGCTGCACGTATTGCTTGCCGTTGTTGGCGAAGATCTGGCCCCAGGTATCTTCGGTATCGGCCAGGACGGTCGAGACGAAGCGCGCCATCTGGTCATTGGGCGAAGGCTTGTGGGCCGGTGCCTGCTGTTGTACCGGCGCAGGCGAGCCGCCGCCGGAGAGCAGGTTGAGCATGGTCAGCGGGTTGATGCCCAGGAAGTAGGAAGCTACCAGGGCCACCGCGACCGTGCCCAGCCCGATGGAGCGCCCGCCGAAGCCAAAGCCGCCACCGCCGCCCCCGCCGCCATCCTCGCCACGGCGGTCTTCCACGTTGTCGCTTTCGCGATTGCCTTCCCATTTCATGATGTGTTCTCCGGTGCTGCAGTCTGCAATGGCGCGATTGTAATGGATGGCATGGGCCGCGGCATGTCGGGCGTTGTCTGACCGTGTGAGGCTGCTCTGTCCGATTCCGCCGGATGAGCTGGCGGTGTAGGTTCGGGAAGCAGGAGGGTGACCAAGCGGGGAGCGGCTTGGCGCTGTCGGCAATCGATGCCACACTGTTCCCGGCAGCCTGCATTCCTCATGCTCACAACGACAACAGTACAGGAGACGACATGATCATCTGGCTCATTCTTCTCATCGCCGGCGCGCTGGCCCTCATGATGATGCGCGCCAGCGCCTGGGTCTGGCTGGTCGCTGAAGCGGTCCTGATCTGGCTGGGCGCCCGCCTGGCCGAGATCGAATTGCCGGTGCTGGTGCTGCTGGCCATCCTTTTCTTCACGCCCACGCTGCTGGTGGCGATCAAATCCGTCCGACAGTCGCTGATGACGCGCCCGGCGCTGGACCTGTTCCGCAAGATCGCCCCGCGCATGTCCGCCACCGAACGCGATGCCATCGAGGCAGGCACCGTCTGGTGGGATGCTGAACTGTTCTCCGGCAAGCCGGACTGGAAGCGCCTCTTCGACCTGCCCGCGCCGCGTCTGACGCCGGAAGAGCAGAGCTTCCTCGACAACGAGGTCGAGCAATTGTGCGCCATGGTCAGCGACTGGGACACCAGCGTGAAGACCCAGGACCTGCCGCCCGAAGCCTGGCAGTTCATCAAGGACAAGGGTTTCCTGGGCATGATCATTCCGCGTCAATACGGCGGCAAGCAGTTCTCGGCCTACATGCATTCGCAGGTGGTGATGAAACTGGGCTCGCGCAGTTCGGCTGCGGCCATCGCGGTGATGGTGCCCAATTCGCTGGGCCCGGCCGAATTGCTGCTGCATTACGGCACCGACGCCCAGAAAAATCATTACCTGCCGCGCCTGGCGCAGGGGCTGGAGATTCCCTGCTTTGCGCTGACCAGTCCCTATGCGGGTTCGGACGCGGCCGCCATCCCGGATGTGGGCATCGTCTGCAAGGGCGAGCATGAGGGCCGTGAAACGCTGGGCTTCCGCGTCACCTGGAGCAAGCGCTACATCACCCTGGCACCGATTGCCACCGTGCTGGGCCTGGCCTTCCGCGTGCGCGATCCGGATGGCCTCCTGGGCAGCGACGCCGAGCCCGGCATCACCTGCGCACTGATCCCGACCGACCATCCGGGCGTGATCACCGGACGCCGTCACTGGCCGCTCAATGCGGTCTTCCAGAACGGGCCGACCGAGGGGCGCGATGTCTTCATTCCGATGGAATGGGTGATTGGCGGTGCCGGGCAGGTCGGACGCGGCTGGCGCATGCTCATGGAATGCCTGGCGGCCGGGCGGGCGATTTCGCTGCCTTCCTCGAGCGTCGGTTTTTCCAAGCTGGCCGTGCGTGGCACCAGCGCCTACACCGCCATGCGGCGCCAGTTCAAGATCGAGATCGGCAAGTTCGAAGGCGTGCAGGAAGCCCTGGCGCGCATGGGCGGGCATCTCTACATGATGGATGCCACGCGGCGCTTGTCGGCACTGGCGGTAGATGCGGGCGAGAAGCCCTCGGTCATCTCGGCCATCTCCAAGTACCACGTCACCGAGCGCGGGCGCATGGTGGTCAATGACGGCATGGACGTCATCGGCGGCAAGGGCATCTGCATGGGGCCGGGCAACTTCCTGGCACGCGCGTATCAGCAGGTACCCATCGCCATCACGGTGGAAGGGGCCAATATCCTGACGCGCTGCCTCATCATCTTTGGCCAGGGGGCGATCCGCTGCCATCCCTATGTCCTGCAGGAGCTGGCCACCGCCGCCAATGAAGACCGCGAGCGCGCCGTGCAGGAATTCGACCGCCTGCTCTTCGGACATCTCTCCTTCGTGGCCGCCAATGCCGCGCGCAGCTTCGTGGGCGGCATCAGCCGGGGCTGGCTGCTGCCCTCGTCCAGCCATGCCGCGCGCGCCACGCGGGGCTATTTCCGTGCGGTGGTGCATCTGTCGTCGGCGTTTGCGCTGCTCACCGATGTGAGCATGGGCGTGCTGGGCGGAACGCTCAAATTCCGCGAGCGGATTTCGGCGCGGCTGGGTGATGTGGTTTCGCAGCTTTATCTGGTGTCGGCGGTACTGAAGCGGTTCGAGGATGAGGGCCGGCAGGAAGAAGACCTGCCCTATGTGGACTGGTCGGTGCAGGATGCCTTGCATCGCGCCCAGGAAGCCATCATCGATGTCTTGCACAACTTCCCCAATCCGTTCATCGCGGTACTGCTGCGGGTGCTGATCTTCCCGCTGGGCCTGCCGTATCGCAAGCCTTCCGATGTGCTCGGCACGCGCGTGGCCCAGGCCATGCAGACCCCGGGGGAAAGCCGCAGCCGCCTGGTGGCCGGTGCCTACCTGCCGCGCGAGGGCGATCCGCTGGCCTGCGGCGAAAAAGCCTTCGTGCTCGCACCGGTGGTGCAGCAACTGGAGCATCGCCTCAAGGCCGACATCAAGGAAGGCAAGCTGCCACCGATGCCGCAGAGCCTGCTGGAAGTCCCGGCCTGGAGTGCGCTGGCGCTGGAACGTCAGCTGATCTCGCAGCAGGAGAAGGAAGCGGTCGATGCCTTTGCCCACTATGGCGACCAGAGCGTGCAGGTGGATGACTTCGGCGCAGATTTCGACCGTGCGGAGATCGTGGCGCAGCAGCGTTCATAAGGATATGAAGGTTTGCGTTATCCTGCCGG